>DASQYQ010000336.1:0-2999 GCA_035639115.1 Sphingomicrobium sp.
GAAGATCGGCTGAGCTTCCTCTGGGCGCTCCACCGCTATCGGCAGGGGCAGATCGGCGAAGCGCGTGAACTGCTGTTGAAGTCGAGTCCCGAGCGCGATCCCAAGGGATGGCATCGGCTGCGCGCGAACATTGCCGATAGGGAAGGGGACTCAACCACCGCGTTCGCGGCATCGGTTGAAGTCAATCGCCTGACCGACGGCATGGATGCCTGGCGCGAGCGAGCAAGAGAGTTCCGACGTGGTTTGCGTGACCTCGCCGAGCGGGTCGCTTACGATAAGTCTCTCAATGATATCGCAGCGCCAAGCCCGCCAGGCCCGGCGTTCATCGTCGGATTTCCGCGCTCCGGAACGACGCTGCTCGACACCTTCCTGATGGGGCATTCCTCGATTGTCGTCCTCGAAGAGAAGGAGATATTTCGCCAGGCTACGAAGCGCCTGGGGATCGACCTGCCTTCAACCCACCGGTTACCGGCGCTGGAGAGCGCCCGGTCGGAATATCTGCGGCTGCTCGCGCAGCAGACGGATCAGAATGCGGGAACGCTCGTGATCGACAAGGATCCGCTGAACATGCTCGCGCCGCATCTGATCCGGGCGCTGTTCCCGCACTCCCCGATCATCTTCGTTCAGCGGCATCCGTGCGACGTGGTCCTCAGCTGTTTCATGCAGAGCTTCACGCCAAACCTCGGCATGGCAAACTTCCTCGACCTGTCGGACGCCGTCGATTTCTACGATTCAGCAATGGCCGTGTGGACGGCAGCGACGGCGAACTTGCCTCTCAATGTGCGGACCGTGGTCTACGAGGACCTGGTGCAGGATCCCGAAGGGCAGTTGCGGCCGGTCGTCGAGTTTCTCGGGCTGGATTGGGAGGATGGCCTGTTGGACCATCGCTCGACCGCCGCGGCGCGTGGCGCGATCATGAACACAAGCTACAACCAGGTGACGGAACGCCTTACCGGCGCTGCGGTCGGACGGTGGCGGCGCTATGAGAAGCAACTGGAGGACGTCCTACCCAAGCTGCTGCCGTGGGCCGAACGGCTTGGCTACCGCTGAGCCTGAATAACGGATCGTCCCTAGTCGAACCGTCTATTGGCTCTGAAGTCCGCCGAGGATCGAGCCGAGAATTCCGCCGCCTCCTGCCGCCGTACCGCCCGTGCTGCGCTGGTTCATGTAGTGCATCGCAACGGCGCCGGCCACGATCGGCAGAAGCTTCTTCAGCACGGAGGTATCGACTCCGCTTTGCTGCGAAGCCTGGGCGGCGACGTCCCGGCTGACCTCCTTCGATCCGAAGATATGGCCGAGAACTTCGTTGCCGACACCGCCGCCGAGCAGACTGCCCAGGGCGCCGCCGCCGCCGGCTCCGCCCATCAAGCCGCCGAGAATGCCACCTAGTCCGTCGGAGCCGCCTATCGCCCCGGCTTGCGAATCGGCCGCCTGCGTATCTGCGCCGCCGCCGGGGAGTCCCTGGGTCTGGATACCATTGACGACGTGGGGAAGAAGAGCGCCGGCCCCGTTCTCGACGGTGGCCTGGTCGACGCCGAGCTCGCGCGCGATCGCGGCTGGCCCGCCCGCCTGGTTGAGTAGCGATCCGATATCCATGGGTGCACCTCCCCAAAAAGGCCACTGATGATCAGCGCTGTACGGCTCTTCCATTGCCTCAGCAACGATTTGTAAGAACCGAAGTGTAGCCTGAGCGTTGGTAGCCCAAGTCGTTGTCGGAGTTTCGAATGAGTTCCGAACCTATGTTCGACGGTGAAAGCGCCGAGACCAAGACGCGGCTGCTGAGCTCCATATTCGACCGCCTTTGGCGGGCCGAGGGGTCGTCGCCCTTCATCGGCTTGCTTCGTGCGATCGACGAGGCCGTCGTGCACCACCGATGCCTGGCCCGATTGGAGAGGGTGCACCGGATGCTCGAGCGAAACTATTCGACCTCGCTCGCGCGCTAGCGAGGTCGTTCCTAGCCTTCAGCTCTGCCTCGCGACGGCTACGAACATCTACTTATTTCCGCGGCCCGCGGCGAAGTGCAGCTTTGCGCAATAGTCGTGACGGAGCAGTTATCATGGCCGACGAAAGAAATCGGGACTCGACGTCAGTGCGGCGCAGGGACTTCCTGCACCTGACCGTCATTGGCGGCGGCGCATTGGTCGCCGTCAGCCTTGCCGCGAGTGGCGCGTCAGCAGAGCAAAAGAAGAAGTTCAGTCAGCAGCAGGCGCATTACCAGCCCACGCCGAAGTCCGGCCAGCGGTGCCAGAATTGCGCGCTCTGGCAGGCACCCACCGCATGCCAGGTCGTCGAGGGGCAGGTTAGCCCGGCCGGCTGGTGCATCCTTTATCAAGCCAAAGCCTGACATCTTTCGCTAACGGGGGGCCCGTATGATTGACCGCCGCATCGCGAGCATTGCGTCGCTCGTACCAGGAGTGCTTCTCTTCGGAGCCGGACTGGCCTTTCATCGACCCGCTGAAGCGGTTCCTGCCTTTGCCCAGCAAACCGGCCGCAACTGCGCAGCATGCCATGTCGGCGGCTTCGGTCCGCAACTGACTCAATTCGGGCGCGAGTTCAAATTGGGCGGCTACACGCTGCGGATGCAGAAGAGCATTCCGTTTTCGGTCATGGCGGTCGGCGATTACGTCCATACCAGCAAGGCGCAGGACGAGCCGCCGACCGATCATTCGAAAACCAACAACAATATTTCCTTCGACGAGGGCAGCATCTTCCTCGCCGGCGGTCTCGGTTCGCACCTCGGAGCCTTCGCCCAGGTCACCTACAGCGGGGCGGACCGCGCGGTGGCGTGGGACAACCTCGACTTGCGCGTCGTGAACAGCGGCAAGATCGGCGGAAAGGACCTGGTCTACGGTCTCAGCATCAACAACAATCCTACGATCCAGGATGCCTGGAACACGCTTCCGGGCTGGGGCTATCCTTATACCGATTCCGACTACGCGCCCGGATTGGATGCGGCGCCGTTGATCTCCGGCGGTCTCGGGCAGGCCGTGCTCGGAATG
>DASQYQ010000337.1:0-3323 GCA_035639115.1 Sphingomicrobium sp.
CTATTATTGAGAACAATTTCGGACGTGCTCCTGATCTTACGGTGGAGCATGCGCCAAGTCGTTTTTACGGCGACAAGTTCGGTAATATGGCTGGCTTCGGCATTATATCAATATTGCCTTTCTATGAGTCGACGAGTCAACATGGCTCACAAACAAATTCATTTTCTCCCAGCAAAGTTTTATCTGTTCTGGAGGCTCTCAGAGATTATCCGGAAGATTTTGACTTGGGTATTGTCAATGAGCCAGCGAATCCTCGTCACGGCATGTGGACGACAACGCAACCTCAAATGATAGTAATAATTACAAAGCCTCCGGAGATGGAGTAGTTGAATAAGTTTCAACGACGAGTGTCGCCTCTTGCAGTCATCTCGCAGCCCGTGTAAAAACTCGGCCTGAGTAGTGTCTAGCGGGGGTGCCGGTGCGGTAGAATTCGGCATGTCCCACATTCCCGGTCACGACTGCTCGCAGCTGCTTCTCTTACCGGAGGCAGTTGACGATTAGGGGATCCGAGGTCCTTTGTCCCATAATACCCGCTTCTGTCACGGGCCCCGGTGCGTCAATCCCTCTCAGCCGTATTCCAGTCGCCGGTGTCTTGCTTCTGTCCGGGGTCGGCGCGTGGCCGCCACCTGATGGGGTCGGAGGAGGAACGGGCCGGCCAATCTAAGGGCGCGCGGTCGTCCGTGCGGCGCGGCGGCGGGTACTGCGGCCTGACCTGATCCATCGTCCCAGCGACAGGATCTGGCTGCGGGAGCTGGTGCCGTACTCCCGAAGTCTTTGATCTTCTTTCCTTAATGGGTTGCCGACGCGGCCGCCTTGTCAGCCAGGAAAATCGTTTCATCGGCCAGCATGCGGTGCAACACGACGACGTGTTGGACAATATGGCAAATTTCGGCGCGGTTCGGATGGCGCTGACGAGCCTGGGTCAACCCGAAAGACGATCCGGACACTGTCAGCAGCCACCTCGATGCGCTTGATCAGCGTACAAATGATGTCGCGCTTCGTCGACCAGTCCGCGTCGGCGAGCCGGTCATGTACCATCGCGGCGAACAGGTCCAACTGGCCGATTACGCGCTGAAGGGAGCGGACCTGCTCCTCAGCGGCTTGTTGAACATTGACCTCCGCCTCAAGCCTTGCCGCACGCCGGCGCAGGTCAGCGATGCGCGGCTCAAACTCTGGCTTCTCAATCAGCCCCTCGGCATAGCTGTCGATCAGGCGACCGATCGCGCGGCGCGCTTTGGCAAGCTGACGGGCGAGAGCATCAAGCTCTGGCTGGCGCGGATGAGTCTGCATCGTGTCCAGCCGCCGTTGATATTCCTCGATTACGAGCGCGGGGTTTTCCAGCAGCCGACAAACCTCGGACCACACGGCATCATCGAGCGGCTCGACCGCAATCAGCCGCGCATCGCAACGGAACTCACCATGAAAGCGGCTGCGATCGGTGCCACAGCATCGATAGTAGCGCCACTGCCCCCGATGGTGGTGCCCGCTAAACCCATATCCGCACGTCTGGCATACAAGCAGACCACGCAGTAGGTATTGAACGCCCGCCAGCCGCTCGCGATTGCGTTTTCGGTTCTCCTGCAGCCGCTCTGCGGCGCCTGCGAAGAGCTCCTCGTCAACGATGGCCGGCACTGCCACGCTGATGTGTCGCTCAGCTGGTGCGGGAACTTGTCGATAGGGGCGCTTTGGCACGCCGGCATGACCGCGAGGCGGATGCAAAGGCGGTTGCCACGGCAGACACTGGCGGCGGCCGTAGATGGCCTGACCGACATAAGCCGGGTTGAGCAGCATCGTATGGATCATGGCCCGGCTCCAGTGCTGGTTCCCGGCAGGGCTTGGGATACCTTGACCGAGCAAGCGCCGGCAAACGGCAGCGAGGGTCAGGCGCTCGTACCCGACCCAGATGAAAATCTGGCGGACGATCCGGGCTGCATCCTCGTCGATTTCGTAACGGGCAGCACCTCCACCAGCCTCTCGGGTGATATAGCGATAGCCGAACGGGGCGCGCGAGAGGACGCTGACAGCCCCCATCTGAGCTCGGTGGCGCTTCCCGCGCCGGCTGCGCTCGAGCACCTTGGCCCTCTCGTACTCGGCGAACATGCCCTGAAGCTGCAGCAGCAGGCTGTCCTCAGGAGTGTCCCCGATAGGGCGATTGAGGAAGACTACCTGCGTGCCGGCGCGAGAGAATTCCTCCAGCAGCAGCACCTGATGCGCGTAGCTGCGGGCGAGGCGATCCGGGGCATGAACATAGACGACATCAACCGCCGAGAAGGCGATGAGGTCACGCAAACGCTCCAGGGCAGGTCGGATCAAACTGGCCCCGCTATGGCCGTTGTCGATGAACAGCATGTCCTCACGGACCTGATAGCCGTCCTGCAACGCCCGTGCCTTCAGCTCGGCGATCTGGCTGTCGATGGTGTGGCGCTCAGCCTGCTGGTCGGACGAGACCCGAGCGTAGATCGCCACCTGCAGATCGGCCGGAGGAGAAGCCACTCTCAGATTCTGGGGTGTCATGGCGCGCTCCTTTCGCAAGCGTTGCCTGTGTGTTCGGCGGCAGTGATCGGACGAGCAGCGGCAGAAGGCGCTCATAGGCGCGCCCCAGGGCGTCACGACTGCCTCGTCCCGCCTCGAAGCCAATCTCAAGATTGAGGGGTCGGTGTCCCCGGCATGACTTGGCCATCATGGACCCCATCCTTGGCCGGTCTGGCCCGTCCAGATCGGGATGAGGGGGTCACCATACGGCCAGCAACCGGACGGCGGCGGAGCAGGTCGCGTGCAATCGTATGGACAAAGCCGACCGCAGACTTTGCCACTTTGTCTAGCAGGTCACCGCGAGCTTGCGGGCGAGCGCAACCTTGGCCTTGCGCATGCCGGCCCGAGCGGCCAGGCGCATGCCCCAGCTCTTCAGCGTTGATCCCTTGACCGGGCGGGTCAGGATGACATTAGCCGCCTCGTAGAGCGCGGTGCGCACACCGGCATCGCCGATCTTCGAAATGCGGCCGGTCACATCGGTCTCGCCCGACTGATATTTTCTCGGCGTCAGTCCGAAATGCGCCCCTACCCTCTTTGAGGACTTGAAGCGGCCGGGATCGTCGATGGCTGCAACATAGGTGAGGGCGACAATCGTGCCGACACCGGGCGTGCTCATCAGCCGTCGAACACGGTCGTCGTCGCGGGCGAGGGAGCGCAGGCGTTTCTCGAGCTTTTGCCATTCACCGAACAGCGTGTCTCGGGCTGCCAGCATCGCCTCGGCGATCCTCGACAGCGTCGCATGACCGGTGACCAGGTCGCGGACGCGGCTGGAAAAGGTTCGCGGTGTCGTC
>DASQYQ010000338.1:0-2762 GCA_035639115.1 Sphingomicrobium sp.
CTGCGACATGCTCCGCGCCGCTCTTATCCGCGAGCAGTGCGCCGCGCGCGCCCAAAGTCAACACCACCTTGCGGAAGCCCTTGCGCAACAGCGCGTTGGCACAGGCAACCGCTTCCTCGACCGTGTGCACCGGCTGCCCGCCGATGAGTTCGGCCTCGGTTTCGTTCGGTATGAAATAGTCCGCGGCGGCGAGCTGGGCGAGATCCGCCGGCAGTGCTGGGGCTGGGTTGACGATGCAGCGGATGTTGTTGGCACGTGCAAAGCGCACCGTGTGATAAATCGTCTCGAGCGGTATTTCGAACTGCAGAATGATGGTGTCGACGCTGCGCAGCTGCGGGGCGGCCGCGTCGACGTCCGCGGGCAGCAGCCGATCGTTCGCGCCCTTGACCACGATGATGCGGTTCTGGCCGCTCGGGTCGACGAAGATCGGCGCCACGCCCGTAGGCACGCCCGGCACGATCTTCACGTGCGTCGTGTCGATGCCGAATGAGGCGAAATTCTTGATGGTGGCCTCACCGAACAGGTCATTGCCGACGCGGGCGACCATGACCACTTCCGCGCCGCACAACCGCGCCGCGATCGCCTGGTTGGCCCCCTTGCCGCCAAAACCCAGGTCGAAGTTCTGGCCAAATATGGTCTCGCCAGGCCGCGGAAAGGCGTCGCTGAAGGTGATGAGATCGGTATTGGCGCTGCCGACGACCGCAATACGGGGTGCCATGCTCAACCCTCCCCTTGCCTCGTACCGTTTAATTTTCGCACCGAGTCCCGCTCGATCAACTCGACATCGAAGATGGTGCGTTGACTCGCGATCTTCTCACCGGTCATTCGGTCCTGCATCAGTTCCACGGCTCTCGCGCCGATCGCGCTCACCGGTTGGGCGATCGTCGTCAGCCGGGGTGTCACGAAGTCGGTCCAGCGAATGTTGTCGAAACCGGTCACGGACACCTCATCGGGTACGCGCACACCCCGTTCCGACAGTCGACGGATTGCGCCGATAGCGATCAGGTCGTTGCCCGCCACAATGAGAGTGGCCTTGTGCCGCTGCTCGAGTGCCGCGCAAGCCTTCGGCGTCAGCACGCCGTCGAAGCCAACACACACCTCCCAGGCGATTTCGCTACCGCTCGGCAGCGCCTTGACGAAGCCGTCGCGTCGCTGCCGCGCGCTCTCGATGTGCTGCGGCCCCGACAAGAGTCCCACCCGTGTATGGCCCATGCGTGCGGCGTACTCGGCGAGCAGTCGTCCGCCCATGAGGTAGTTGGAATGTACGACCGCATAGCCCGGACGCGGGCGGTCGATGAGCACCACCGGGCGCGCGAGACTCTTCAGCTGCGCGGGCAAACGCGGACCGAGCGGGCACCAGATGATGCCATCGACGGCATGCTGCATGAGCAGTGCGAACCCGTCGGCTTCGCCCTCCGGTCTGCTCTGGCTGTCGATGAGACACACGAGCAGTCCGCGGCTGCGCGCGGTGTTCTCGACCGCCTGCGCGAGCTCGGGAAAGAACGGATTGGTGAGATCGGGCAGCACGAGTCCGATGGCGCGCGTGCGCCCAGTGCGCATCGCCTGGGCCGCGCGGTTCGGCCGGTAGTCCAGTTGCTGCGCGATGCGTAGCACCCTCTGCCGCGTCGCGCGACCAACATTGGGTCTGCCGTTGAGAACATTCGAGACGGTGGCGACCGAGACGCCAACCGCCGCGGCGATGTCCTTCACCGTCGCCATGGGTCACGATCCAGAAAATTCTCCCGCGAGGCACACACGTAGCGAAGAGACCTGTTGCGTATTGACCCCGGGGCGCTTTACAGCGAGTGCAGACATGGTGTAGCGTTTCCGGCGGTCACTAGTGTAACGTTTTACTACGTAGAAACAATGAATCGACGGGCCATCCGGCACTGAGACCGCGAGCCCGCGCAGGGGACGGGTGTTGCGCGTACGCAAAACACGGGGAGGTCGGGATGGAAATCAATGAGTCGGGCTCGGTACTGCGGTGCGCTCTCAGTCGCCTGGTGTCGCCACGTCGCAGGCATCATCCGCTGCTCGCATTGCTGGCCCCGGCCGCGGCGGCCGTCCTGCTGAATCCCGGCAACACGCGTGCAGCTGATCAGGCGGGCAGCGAGGCCGAGTCCGGAGCCCTTCAGGAAGTGATCGTCACCGCCGAGCGGCGCGAGGAGAGGCTCATCGACGTGCCGGTTTCGACCGCCGTGCTGAGTGGAGAGTCGCTCGCAGTGCTCGGAAGTGCCGGCCAGGACATCCGGCAGCTCGCCTTCGCGGTACCGAGCCTCAACATCGAATCCTCCAACGGCCGCACTTTCCCGCGCTTCTATATCCGCGGCTACGGCAATACCGATTTCACCACCTTCGCCTCGCAGCCCGTCGGCCTCTACTACGATGATATCGTCCAGGAAAACCCCGCGCTGAAAGGCTTCCCGATCTTCGACCAGCAGGACGTCGAAGTCCTGCGGGGCCCCCAGGGGACCCTGTTCGGGCGCAATGCGCCAGCCGGCGTGGTGAAGATCGAATCCGCGAAACCCCAGCTCCATCAGTTCAGCGGGTATACAACGCTCTCCTACGGCACCTATGACACCGCCAATATCGAAGCCGTGCTCAATCTTCCGGCCGGAGACGCCTGGGCGTTTCGCGCCTCGACCCAGGGACAACATCGTAAGAACTGGGTGGACGCTCCCGATAACATGCCGGGCAACCAGCATCTGGAAGGTTACGACGATTGGGCGGTGCGACTGCAGGCGCTCTTCCAGCCGAGCGAC
>DASQYQ010000339.1:0-9200 GCA_035639115.1 Sphingomicrobium sp.
CGTCGACGACGCAGGCGAGATGATAGGCAGCCGGCGCGTCCTTGCGGGAGAGGATCGAGTCGTCGAAATCGCTTCGGGCGGAATCGAACCTGCGGCCGCCCGCTTCCGTCCAGGACGGCAATGCGACGATTGCGAGCGCCTTCCCCGAATCGAGACGCCAGCTGTGCGGCATGGACGCTCGGCGATCGGGATCGTCGGGCAAAGCACGGCACGTGCCCGGATAATGCGCGGCGGAACCATGCGGCGCCTCGAGGGCGGCGGCGATGTCGCTGCGGGTGCAGAAGCAGGGATAGACCAGTCCCAGTTCGCGAAGCCGCTCGATCGCTTCATCATAAGCATCGGCGCGCTTCGACTGGATTAGCACCGGCTCATCCCAACCAAGACCGAGCCAGCGCAAATCCTCATAGATTGAATCGACGAACTCCGGCCGGCTGCGCGTCCGGTCGAGATCCTCGATCCGAAGAAGGAACCTGCCGCCGCTTGAACCCGCCCGTTCATGCCCCAGGACCGCGCTGAAGGCGTGCCCGAGATGGAGCCGCCCGGTCGGCGACGGAGCGAAGCGAGTCACAATCATTCGAGGTGTGACCGAAACGACTCTTGACGCTGAGTCGTTGAAAATGCTGTCATAGGCATGTCACGCCGGCTTGGCATCCGGTGGGCAACAAGGGAAGACGGGCCGCGACGCCCTCTCCTCCTTGAGTGCGACGAGGCCGGGGAGCTGGAGTTCGGACCGACCGAACGAAAGGCTTTGCTTGGCGCGCGCATGTATCATCCCGAGCTGATCCGCCATCCTGAAAGCTGCCCGGCGCTTGTCCTCAACGCCGATTACACGCCGCTCAGCTACTATCCGCTCTCGCTGTGGCCATGGCAGACCGCGGTCAAGGCGATGTTCCTCGAGCGCGTCGACGTCGTCGCCCACTACGAGCGCGAGGTACATAGCCCCAGCATCGCGCTGAAGCTTCCGAGCGTGATTGCGCTTCGGGACTATGTGCGGCCGAACGAATATCCGGCGTTCACGCGGTTCAACTTGTTCCTCCGCGACAAATTCCGTTGCGTTTATTGCGGCACTAACAAGGAGCTGACGTTCGACCATGTCGTGCCTCGAGCGCACGGCGGACGCACCACTTGGGAGAATGTCGCGACCGCCTGCGCGCCATGCAACCTGCGCAAGGGCGGACGCACCCCTGCCGAAGCGCACATGCATCCGCACCGCGAACCGATCCGTCCGACAACCTGGCAGCTCCAGGAGCATGGGCGCGCCTTCCCGCCCAACTACCTCCACGAAAGCTGGCGCGACTATCTCTACTGGGATGTCGAGCTGGAGCCTTAGGGTTTCGAGGAAAAAGCGGTGGCCGCAGCGATACTTCGGCACCTGCTTGGGAAAGGCGGGCCGCCTATTGCGGGACTGCTCGCTTTGCCCTGGCTCGGCTGGCGCTATGACAAGCGGACAGGCACATTCCTGCCGCTGTCAGCGCTCTTCGTCTTCCTCTTCGTCATTCTCGGACTCGCGATGTTCCTGCTGACGGTCGTTCTGAAGGGCGCAGGCTAAGCTTCCTTCGCACCGGCGCCGTCGATGAACTGGCGCACTTCGGGAGCGACATCGTCCCGCTGCAGCGACACTGCGAGATTGGCGATGACGAACCCGGCAGCGCTTCCGCAATCGTAGCGCTGACCATCGAACAGGAAGGCGTGGAACGGCTGGGTCCCGATCAGCTTCGCCATTGCGTCGGTCAGCTGGATTTCGCCGCCGGCGCCTTTCTCCTTGGCGTCCAGCGCCCGCATCACTTCCGGCTGCAGGATGTAGCGGCCGGGCAGCATCAAGTTCGAGGGCGCCGTTCCGGGCGCGGGCTTTTCGACCATGCCGCGGATCTCCGTCAGCCGGCCGCTCGTCGCACCCGGATCGATGACTCCATATTTGTGAGTCTCGCTGTCGGGCACTTCGAGAGCGGCGACGATATTGCCGCCTACCTTCTCATAGGCTTCGATCATCTGCGCGAGGCAGTTCGGCTTGCCGACCATCAGCTCATCCGGAAGAAGCACTGCGAACGGCTCGTCGCCGACTATGTGCCGCGCGCACCAGACCGCATGACCCAAGCCCAGCGGCTGCTGCTGCCGGACCGTGATGACCTCGCCGAACTTTGCATTCGACGGCGCGAGCACGTCCAGGCTCTTGCCCTTCTCGCGAAGCGTCGCCTCGAGCTCGAACGCCTGGTCGAAATAATCGACCAGCGCCGACTTTCCCCGCCCGGTGACGAAGATCAGCTCTTCGATCCCGGCCTCGCGCGCTTCGTCGACCGCATATTGGATCAGCGGCCGGTCGACGATCGTGATCATCTCTTTCGGGATGCTCTTGGTCGCTGGGAGCAGGCGGGTGCCGAGGCCGGCGACCGGAAACACCGCCTTGCGGACTCGATTAGGCATTTTTGAACTCAGTCTCCTGGTGAGGGCGGCGGAGTAACGGGCATGCCGGGCGCCGGTTGCGTGCTGTTTTGCGGCTGGTTCGAGGTCGGCGCAATCTCGGAGCCCGGAGGCAGCGACGGCGCTGAGCCGCCGGTCGGCGGCGGCAGGTCGAATGGGTCCTGCGGACGCGGCTCGGACCGTTTCATAAGGTCGTCTACGCGGCCCGGCTTGGCGTAGCTGGGAATAGTGAGCAGGTCATTCGGAGTCGGCGTCGTCTTCGCCATCAACGGCTTGACCGGGAGCGACTCTCCCTTGGCGGGCTTGAGGTCCGTTTCTCGTCCGCAACCGGCAAGCACAAGCGCCGCTGCAAGCGAGATGACGCCGGTCAACTTCATTGGCTCCGACTAGCCGTTCGGCGGCGCTTAGGCTAGCGGCGAGCGCATGCGCTTCCTTCTGATCGCCGGCGCCGGCCTCGCGCTCCTTTCATGCAACAAAGCCTCGCAGCCGACCGCAAACCAAGGCTCAGCGGTCTCGTCGCAACCGACCGGGAAGGGCGTCGATCGAACGCACAAGGGCACTTCTGCGCCAAAAATCGCATTCAATGATTCGAAGGGCAGCGAGACGACGCTCGCCGCCTTTGCCGGGAAGCCGACGTTGGTGAACCTGTGGGCGAGCTGGTGCGCGCCCTGCATAAAGGAGCTGCCGACGCTCGACAGTCTTGCCAAATCGGAAGGCTCCAAGCTCAACGTCGTAGCGATCAGCCAGGACGATGCGCCACATGCGTCGGTCGTCGCTTTCCTGCAGGCCCACAAGATCGCTACGCTCCAATCCTATCAGGATCCGAAGTCGAAACTGCTCTACGGGATGGGAGCCGAAGTGCTTCCAACCTCCGTGTTGTTCGATTCAAGCGGCAAGGAAGTATGGCGCTACGTCGGCGACCAGGACTGGACTAGCCCTGCTGCGGCGAAACTGCTCGCCGAAGGCGGAGTCGGCTCGTAAGCAGCCGCCCGTCGATCGCCGCCAAGCCGAGCGCGATCAGCGCCAGCCCGGCGAAATCCTGAGGTGCCAGCGTCTCGCCGAGGAAAAGGCCTCCGAGCAGGATCGCGACCGGCGGCACGAGCAGGGTGACGAGCAACGCATTGGTCGCACCCGCATGACCGATCAGGCGGAAGTATAGAACATAACCGAGCGCTGTGCACAGAAGTGCCAGGGCCGTGATCGCAGCAAGCGCGGTGACCGGCGGGAACGGGTGCGTCCACGGCTTGTCGATGATCATGGACATGGGCAGCATGATCAGCGCTCCGGCGGTAAGCTGGCCCGTGGTCACGCTGAACGGCGAGATGCCGAGCCGCTTGAAACGGCGAGCCCAGACCGCTGCCAGGGCATAACTCAGCGCAGCGACGACACAGGCGAGCTCCGCGAGCGCGCTGGTGCCCAGGCTCGACAGGAGCGACGGCCCGATCATCGTCGCGACTCCGACGAATCCGAGTAGAACTCCGGCGAGCTTGCGCGGGCTCATCCGCTCGTCCTTGGTCAGGAAATGAGCGACGACGACGCCCCAGATCGGAGTGGTCGCGTTGAGGATGGAAGCAAGGCCGCTCGCGATGTGCGTCTGGCTCCATCCGAACAGCGTGAAGGGCAAAGCGTTGTTGAGAAGCGAGAGCAGCAGGATCGAGCCCCAGGCCTCCCTTGGAAGCTGCATTCGCTCGCCGCGAACGATAAGATAAGCCCACAGGCCGGCAGCGCCGATCGAAAGCCGCAGGAAGACATAAGTGAGTGGCTGCACGTGCCGGACAGCGACGCCGATGAAGAAGAACGCACCGCCCCAGATGACGGCGAGCACGAGCAAGACGAGCCAGTCGCTGCGGTTCATTTGCGAGCGGATCATGGGCTCTGCGTAGCTGTCGGAAAGCTCGGCGGCTTCCGCCTGCTTGCGGTCAAATGCGTGGGGGTCGACGGGTTTCATGGCCCGAAAGAGCTAATGGCCAGGACGTCGCCCGGCCAACAAATGCTCGACTCCGAGCTATAAGTTCAGCTTATCAGTCCCGAAGCAGCTCATTGATGCTCGTCTTCGACCGAGTGCGCTCGTCGACTTGCTTGACGATCACTGCGCAGGCGAGCGAGGGACCGCCATCCTTGCCGGGAAGCGCGCCGGGAACGACCACCGAATATGGCGGCACCCGGCCGTAGTGGACCTCGCCCGTCGCTCGATCGACAATCTTGGTCGAAGCGCCCAGGAACACGCCCATCGAAACCACGCTGCCACGCTCGACGACCACCCCTTCCGCGACTTCGGATCGCGCACCGATGAAGCAGTCATCCTCGATGATCACAGGGCCGGCCTGGAGCGGCTCGAGCACTCCGCCGATGCCGGCGCCGCCCGAGATGTGGACGTTGCTGCCGATTTGGGCGCAGCTGCCGACCGTGGCCCAGGTATCGATCATCGTTCCTTCGCCGACATAAGCGCCGATGTTGACGAAGCTCGGCATCAGCACCGCGCCGGGCGCGATGAAGGCGCCCCGGCGGACGATCGCCCCCGGAACCGCCCGGAACGCAGCCTCGGCAAACTCCTTCTCCCCCCAACCGGCGAACTTGGACGGAACCTTGTCCCACCAATGCGCTCCGCCGGGACCGCCGGAGATCGCTTCCATCGGGTTGAGCCGGAACGACAGCAGAACGGCCTTCTTCAGCCACTGATTGACGACCCACTTGCCGTCGCGCTGCTCGGCAACTCGGACATGGCCGCCGTCGAGCATACCGACCGCCCAGCCGACCACTCGGCGAACCTCGGCGTTCGTATCGGGACCAAATGTGTCGCGCTTCTCCCAAAGCTGCTCGATGATCGGTTGAAGCTCGTTCATTCACTGCCCCCCAATATGGATTGAAGCCAGTCGCCGACGTCGCTGATGCGCTCGTCGACCACGGCGCTATCGTAATTGTGGTTGCCGCGTTCGGAGCCGTTGTCGACCCAAATCGTGGTCATCCCGAGCGCTTTGGCCGGCGCCAGGTTCTGGACCATGTCGTCGACCAGGAGCGCATGGGCAGGGTCGATCCCGAAGCGCTCGCATAGAAGCTCATAACCGTGCGGGTCCGGCTTGGGCCGATAACTGCTGGCATGAATGTCGTGGAGATCGTCGAAATGCTCGCCCACTCCTATCCTTTCAAGTACTCGCCGAGCATAAGGGGCGTCCCCATTGGTAAAGACGAAGCGTCGGCCCGGAAGGCGGTGAAGAAATCGCCCAAGCCGCTCGTCGCATTGCAGCCGTTCCAGCTCGATGTCATGTACATCGTTGAGGAAGTGGTGGGGATCGACGCCATGCTCTTTCATGAGTCCGGCTAGCGTCGTGCCATATTCATGGAAATGCGCCTTCTGAACGCGCTTCGCTTCTTGCGCGTCACAGTCGAGCAGTCGCTGGATATATGCGGCCATTCTCTCATCGATCAGGTCGAACAGCCCCGCGGATGCCGGGTAGAGGCAATTGTCGAGGTCGAAGATCCAGTCGCGGATGTGTGCGAAGCGCTGGTCCATTGGTCCGGAAGTCCTAGAGAATTCAGTTGCTTAAGCAAATCGAAAGGATTGCGTAACCATAAGCGGGGCCGGGAAGCCGTGCGTTTTCAACGGCTTGAGCGGAGGTATCCAATGACGAAGCGGCTCTTCGGCTCGACCGCGGGCGCGGTAGTGCTGGCGTTCAGCGTTTCCGCTTGCGGTGGAGGCGGCGGAGGAGGAGTCGCGCCGATTCCCACGGCTCCGATCAGTCCCACTCCGAGCCCGACGCCGACGCCGACGCCGACTCCGACACCGACGCCCACTCCAACGCCGACTCCGACCCCCGGAGTGAACTACGACACGGCGGAATATGAGGCGTCAGATTATTCCGTCGCTGCAAATGCAATCGCTGCCTACAATGCGGGCGCGACTGGCGCCGGAATCAAGATCGGGATCGTCGATAGCGGCATCAATCCAAATCTCTCCGAGTTCGCGGGCCGAATCGATCCGGCGAGCGGCGACGTCGTTTCGGACCGCGGGGTCAGCGACGACGGCGGTCACGGGACGGCGGTGAGCGCCGTCGCTGCCGCGGCTCGAAACAACCAGAACACGATGGGCGTCGCCTTCGACTCTACGATCGTCAGCGAACGTGCCGACAGCGTCGGAAGCTGCGCGACAACCGACGGCTGCACCTTCTACGATCAGGGAATCGCCGCTGGAATCGACGCTGCTCGGATCGCTGGCGCCAAGGTCATCAACCTGTCCCTCGGTGGATCGACGCCTGGCAGTCAGTTGCTCGCCGCGATGCAGCGCGCGGTGAATGCCGGAATTGTGCTCGTCATCGCTGCTGGAAATGACAGCGCGGCCAATCCAGACCCGTTCGCATTGACTCCGGCTCAACAATTCCCGGGATCGGTAATCATCGCCGGCTCGCTCGGCGGACCATCCGGAACGAATGTCATCTCCGACTTCTCGGACAAGGCTGGGACCGGCGCCGATTACTACCTGATGGCGCTCGGCTACAACGACGAGGCGCCCGATAATACGGGCAAGGAATTCCTCTGGTCTGGAACGAGCTTCGCTGCGCCGACCATCAGCGGCGCGGTCGCCCTGATGGCCGAGGCCTTTCCGAACCTGACCGGCCAGCAGATCGTGCAAATCCTCTTCAACAGCGCCGATGACCTCGGCGCCGCCGGTATCGACAATGTCTACGGCCATGGCGCTCTGGACATCGCGCGTGCTTTCCAGCCGCAGGGCCAGACGACCATGGCCGACAGCAAGACACCGGTCAGCGGCACCAATGGAGACCTGCCCGGCCCGGCCGGCGATGCAGCGACCGGCCAGTCAATGGGCGCGATCATCCTCGATGGGTACAAGCGCGCTTATGTCTTGAACCTGGCCAAGACGCTTCGCACCGCGCAGGTCGATCACCCGCTATCGCGCTCGCTTCAAGGCAATGTGAAGGTTGCCGGCAGCAGCGCCGGCCCGCTCACCGTTGTGATGACCGTCCGTGAGCGGCACGACCTCGCCCAAGGCTTCGATCTCGAACGGATGAACGTCGGACCGGAGGACCAGCGGAAGGCAAGGCTGATCGCCGGCTCCGCAGTCGCGAGGATCGACAGCAAGACGGCTGTCGCCTTCGGCTTCGCTGACGGAGCCAAGGCGATGGAGCGGCGGCTCAACAATGTCGCCGGGGGCAGCTTCCTGGTTGCCAACGATATCGCGGGCAGCCCGGGCTTCCTCGCTCAGCACAACGGCAGCATCGGCGTCCGCCACCAGTTTGGAAGCACCGGCGTGACCGTCTCCGGCGAAAGCGGCAACGTCTGGCAGGAGATCCGCACGACCGCCACCGGCTCGCCTTACAATCTGACGACGATAGCCGTGGACCGCCATTTCGGGCCGAGCTGGATTCAGTTCGGGCTCAGCCGGCTGGACGAAAAGCAGACCGTGCTCGGCGGCCGCATGAGCAATGCGCTCGGCGGAGGAGGGGCTTCGACCATGTTCCTCGACAGTGAGGCGCGGCACGATTTCGGACGCGGGTGGAGCGCTGCGCTGACTGCGCGCCGCGGCTGGACTAGCTTCTCGGGCGGAAAGTTCACGACGGACGCCTACGCGTTCGATCTCGCGAAGGTGGGCCTGCTCGGCACGAACGACAAGCTCGGGCTTCGAATCGCACAGCCGCTTCGAATCGAGCATGGCGGCTTCGCGATGTGGTTGCCGACGTCCTACGATTATTCGACCGGGCTTGCGACCGACACGCTGAGCACCATGTCGCTTCGGCCGAGCGGCAGGGAAATCGACAGCGAGCTCAGCTACGGCCATACTTGGCTCGACGGCAATGCATGGCTGGGCGGCAATCTCTTCTACCGCCGCGATCCCGGCCACATCGCCAATTCGCCGGACGACGTCGGAGCGGCGCTACGCTTCAGTCTCGACTTCTAAATTTCCCTTGGGGAGGGGCAGGCGGTGGGGTGCGAGAGCGCTCCGCCGCCTGAATTATCGACCGACTCCAAATCTCACGATGACCGGCGCGATGCAGCCGCCGACCCGGCGGTACACCGCTTTGTATAGGTCGGCCGTCGGCAGCTCGGTCAGGAGGTCGGGCTTAAGCTTTCCGCCACGTTTCGCAGCTTCGTAGCGGCTGATCGGCGGGCATTGCGCGCTCGCGCTGGCGACGCCGAAGACCGGTGTTTTGCCAATCTCCGGCGGAGGCATGAGCGCGGGTGTCGAGACCGGCGGCGTCGAGGCAGCAGCTGCCAGGAACAACAGGAGCATGGAGCGTCTCCTTCCGGCGCGCACATATCATTTCGAGCCTTGGCGGTGAAGCATCCCGCCGTCGACGGCACCAAGATTGGCTTCAAGAAAAGTCAGGCCGCCGAAGGGCCTTCGTCGGCGAAGAACTTCCCTTCCTGGAAGATGTCGGAGATGAAGATCTCGCCGCCCTCGGCGTTGCGGATTCGCTGGAGCAGCTGGATTGTCTTCAACGCTGGGCCGAGGAAGCTCCACCTGACGCCGGGTCCGAACCGGCAGCTGTCGAACAGCGGATGCTCGCCGCCGCGATAGACGAGCTGGACGTGATCGAAGCTGCAGTCGGTGAAGGTCGTGGCGTCGGTCTCGACCATGGCTTCGCCGCCGAACGCGCGGCCGGTCACCTGATCCATTTCAGACCGTAAAACTCTCGCCGCAGCCGCAGGCGCCCTTGGCGTTGGGGTTGTCGAACACGAAGCCGGCTGCGAAGTCGTCCTCCCGCCAGTCCATGGTCGAGCCGATCAGGTAGAGAACCGACGCTCCATCGACGTAGAAGCTGCCGCCC
>DASQYQ010000340.1:0-2072 GCA_035639115.1 Sphingomicrobium sp.
ATAATGACGGATATGCTTATGGCGGTGGACGCGTCCTCGGCATCAGTCACATCGAAGCCGGGTACGGCGGCGGACTGACGGTTCGGGGGGTCGCTGCAAGCGGCCGCGCTGCCGGCTACGGCTATGCTCAGAATTCTCCGGATCTGGTGTGGCGATGCACGACCGATTTCCGCGGCGGGATCGTCGACATCGACGTCAATGCGGCTCGTCCGAGCTACGGCGGCTACGACAATTACAACTACACTCCGTGGAGCCAGGATTATTCGCAGTACGGCTATTACCGCTACTAAAGGATCGCAATTGAACCGGTGCGCCGGCCTCGGCTCGAGTCCGGCGCACTTCGGTCTTTTGGAAGCCGCCAACTTTACTCTTGGGCGCGTGCTCCCTATCGGCCCGCCATGACGGTCCAGCCCACTCAATCCATTCTCGTCGTCGACTTCGGAAGCCAGGTCACCCAGCTGATCGCGCGTCGCGTTCGCGAAGCGGGAGTCTATTGCGAGATCGCGCCGTTCAACGCCAGCGAGGAAGCCTTCGAGAGGCTCCAGCCGAAGGGAATCATCTTCTCGGGCGGCCCGGCGTCGGTGATCGAGGCGGAAAGCCCGCGAGCCCCGCAAGCCATGTTCGACAGCGGCCTTCCGCTGCTCGCCATCTGCTACGGCCAGCAAACGCTTCACCAGCAGCTCGGCGGCAAGGTTGTCTCGTCCGACCAGCGCGAATTCGGCCGCGCCTTCATCGACATCGTCGCGCCGAGCGCCCTGTTCGACGGGCTGTGGCACGTCGGCGAGAAGCACCAGGTGTGGATGAGCCACGGCGATCGCGTCGAAACGCTTGCTCCCGGGTTCGAGGTCGTCGCTGCTTCCGAGGGCGCGCCATACGCGATCGCCACCAACGAAGATGCAAAGCGCTACAGCCTGATGTTCCACCCGGAGGTGGTGCACACGCCCGACGGCGGCAGGCTGCTCGCCAACTTCGTCCGTCATGTCTGCGGCTGCGCAGGCGACTGGACGATGGCGAGCTTCAAGGAAGCGAAGATCTCCGACATTCGCGAGCAGGTCGGCAACGGTCGAGTGATCTGCGGTCTTTCGGGCGGTGTCGACAGCGCCGTTGCCGCGGTCCTGATTCACGAGGCGATCGGCGACCAGCTGACCTGCGTGTTCGTCGACCACGGACTGATGCGGCTGGGCGAGGCCGA
This sequence comes from Sphingomicrobium sp., assembly GCA_035639115.1. GTDB lineage: Bacteria > Pseudomonadota > Alphaproteobacteria > Sphingomonadales > Sphingomonadaceae > Sphingomicrobium. Next base: position 1,193 of record DASQYQ010000340.1, read on the forward strand.
GCAGGTCGTGAGCCTGTTCCGCAATAGCTACAACATCCCACTCGTCCACGTGGACGCGAGCGCCGATTTCCTCGGCGGGCTGGAAGGCGTCACCGACCCAGAGAAGAAGCGCAAGTTCATCGGCGCGGAGTTCATCAACGTGTTCGAGGAAGAAGCGAAGAAGATCGGCGGCGCCGATTTCCTCGCCCAGGGCACGCTCTATCCAGACGTCATCGAAAGCATCAGCTTCACGGGCGGCCCATCGGTGACGATCAAGAGCCACCATAATGTCGGCGGCTTGCCCGAGCGGATGAACATGAGGCTGGTCGAGCCGCTGCGCGAGTTGTTCAAGGACGAGGTCCGTGAGCTGGGGCGCGAGCTGGGCCTGCCGGAGGCGTTCGTTGAGCGGCATCCCTTTCCAGGCCCCGGGCTTGCCATCCGAATCCCGGGAGAGATCACGCGCGAGAAATGCGACATCCTGCGCAAGGCGGATTCAATCTACCTCGAGGAGATCCGCAATGCGGGTCTCTACGAAGCGATCTGGCAGGCATTTGCAGTGCTTCTGCCGGTGCGGACCGTCGGCGTGATGGGCGACTACAGGACCTACGATTATGTGTGCGCGCTGCGGGCAGTCACTTCCGTCGACGGAATGACCGCCGACGTCTACCCGTTCGCGCCGGAGTTCCTCAGCCGTGTCGCGACGCGGATCGTCAATGAGGTGCAGGGAATCAACCGCGTCGTCTATGACTATACGTCCAAACCGCCCGGCACGATCGAGTGGGAGTGAGCGGATGCACCGTTCGCGAATCAACGGCATCCTGATCGACTGCAGGGTGGACGATATCGATTCGGCGGCGCGCTTCTGGGCGGAGGCGCTTGGCCGGCCGGTCGATCCCGGCCA
>DASQYQ010000341.1:0-2213 GCA_035639115.1 Sphingomicrobium sp.
GAGCGTGGTTCGAGCAACAGCTGGTGCGCGTCTCGGCCAAGTCGCTGATCGCCGAGGCCATCCGCTATGCCTTGCACCATTGGGACGGGCTCACTCGTTTCCTCGACGACGGCCGCATCGAGCTCGACACCAACATCGTCGAAAGAAACATTCGTCCCATCGTGTTGAATCGGAAAAACGCACTCTTCGCCGGCCACGACGAAGGCGCTTCTTGCTGCCCATGACAATCTCTCCTTACAAATCAAAGCTTGTTTGCAGCCGATCGGTGGACACCGGGCGGCGTTCGCGGCGGCGATCAGCCTCCCGGCGTACCCTCTCGTGGCTCAAGTCGGCATGACGAATGATCCAGGGCGCGCCTTTGCACAGTTGGCTCGCTGGAAGGGTACCGGCATTGATCATGCGACGGATCGTAGATGGGCTGACGGATAGTTGCTCGGCGGCCTCGTTGAGCGTGGCCTCTCCACGTTCGTCGCGCTCGCCTTCGCGGTAGACAGCGATGCCCTTCTGCTTGCGCAGTGAGCAAATCCGCATCCGCGTCCAGCTATGCCCGTGCGAAGTCGACTTGCCGGAGCGGTTCAACACCGCCGCGATACTCTCGTCGGGCATTTGGCGCGCCAAGGCGGCAACGAGATTGACGACATCGGCATCCGTGACCCATCGATTGTGACCAGCCTTGTTCTTCTTGACTGTCAGCTCAGTGTGATCGCCGCCTTGCCAGTGGATGATGAGTTTGAGCGTATCGCTTATATCCACGACGATCTCTGCGATGAGCAGCCGGATGATCTTTTTCTTCGTCTCGGCGGTTGCGCCTGGACTGTCCCATGCACGAGCAAGGTCTCTACCCAACGACATCAGTCGTTCACGATCGGATAAGGTGAGAGTGTGGGCAGGCGTTGCAATGATCCGATTGAGCTCTTCTTCGATCGCATGGACGCGGCTCAGCTTCTCATTCCAACGCCGCTCCAGCTCACTGGCAACAATCCGATTCTCTGGGTCTACGGCATCGTACTGCCGGTGTGCACGCGAGGCCTCGTAGCGCGCCGCATGAATGGCATTCTCAAGCTGACGCCTCTTCTCGGATTGCTCCTCATCTTGCGCCGCAAGTGCGGCTAGAGCGGCTTCAATGCCGAGCGGCTGGATGCGATCGAGCACCTCCGCCGCAATGGCGCGGTCAACTCGCATGCCCCCGAAGGCAATGCAGCTGTTCGCCGCGATGGTCGTGAACGCGCCGCGGCAGACATAGCGCTGCGTTGCCCCGCCCGTGCCGCTGTAGGCGACCGTGAGCTTCTTGCCGCATCGGCCACAGCGGAACAGGCCCGCAAGCAGAGCCTCACCACGCCGGATCGAACCACGTCCCATGTAACTCTTCCCGTTTGCATTATCCGCGATCAGGCGCTGATTCCTCTCGAACTGTCCCCATGAGATATAGCCTTTGTGGTGATCCTTAATCAAAACGTCCCAGTCCTTCGGGTCGCGGTTGAGGCTGCGCATGACGCGCTTGCGCCCATCCTTGATCATGACACGCATTCCACGACGTCCGAAGGCATAGGCACCGGCGTAGACCGGATTGGTCAGCATGTGATGCAGCGTGTGGTAGACCGGCACCTTCCATTCGACCGGTCGCTTGCCCGTGCCTTGGACAAAGGCCGGCAGCAGGACATTCTCCTGGCGGAACCACACCAGCACCTGTCGAACGGTCTGCAGCTCGGCAAACTTCGCGAACACGAGCCCGATGGCGTCCTGCACGCGGCGATCCGGGTCCTTCTCGATACGGTCATCGTCGGCCTTCACATAACCGATCGCCACCGTCAGAAAGAGCTCGCCTCGCCGGGCCTTCTGCTGCATGGCCTCGCGTGAGCGCTGTCGGAACACCGACAGCTCCATCTCGCTCATGGTGCCCTTCATGCCAAGCAGCAGTCGGTCATTGGGCGAGCGCGAATCGTAGATACCGTCCTCGTCGATGATCAGCGTGTCGACCAGGCCGCAGAACTCGAGCAACGTGTGCCAGTCGCGACCGTTGCGCGCGAGCCGCGAGGCCTCGATCGACAGCACTGCACCGACACGGCCCTCGCAGATTGCAGCCAGAAGCTTCTCGAATCCCGGACGGGCAGCACCACCGCCGGAGCGACCGAGATCGTCATCGATCACCTGAACGTCGCTCCAGCCGAGCTGTCGGCCCCGATCGACAAGACCATATTGGCGTCGCTGGCTCT
>DASQYQ010000342.1:0-2400 GCA_035639115.1 Sphingomicrobium sp.
AGTACGGCCTGCCGGGCCTGCGCACGACGCGAATCCAGCAATATCGCCAATAGGCGGCTTCGGAGGCGCCGTCATGGGCGTGCTGTTGATGGTCTGCCCGACCATCCAGGCGCCTAGCCCAACTTCCATTTTTTGAGGACCATTTCTGACGGCGGCGCGATTGTGGCCGCCGGAAGCCTTTGAAGTTGTTATGGCGAGCCGCCAGGCCGGCTGGCAATCGACAAAGTAGTGACTAAATTAGGCGTGAACTTGCGCTTGCAATCGGGATGATTCTCGATGCGTAGTGACGCATGTACATCCGCAAGTCGTCGCGGTCCTACAAAGGCAGAACGTACACAAACTACCTGCTGGTGGAATCGGTTCACACGCCGAAAGGACCGCGCCAGAGGACGGTGTGCTCACTCGGCGATTTAAGCCCGCGCCCGCGCGAGGAGTGGCTGAAGCTCGCGCGCAAGATCGAAGATGCGTTGATCGGTCAGAGCGATCTGCTCGATGCGGACGTCGACGAGGTCGCCGACATCGTTCGTCGGGTGCGGGCGCGGCGTGCCCGTCATCCCGATCATGTCATTGATGAGAGGCGGGCTGCGCGGTCGCCGGGGTCGGGCGGCGGGTTGATCAAGGTCGATCCGACGCGGGTTACGACCGAGCGCCACCGGGAAGCCGGCACGGTCCACGTCGGTCACCAGTTCTGGCGTCGTCTGGGGCTCGACGACATTCTCCGTGACTGCAAACTGCCAGAAGCGGCGCGCAAACTCGCATGCGTGATGACGCTCAACCGGTTGATCGCGCCTTGCTCCGAGCACGCGATGCCCGACTGGGTGCGGCGCACGGCGCTCGCCGACATTCTCGGCCTCGACTTCGACGCCCTCGAGGAAGACCCGCTCTATCTGGTGCTCGACCAGCTGCATCCACACCGCGCTGCCATCGAGGCGGCGCTGGTTGCGCGCGAGCGCAGCTTGTTCAACCTCGATGCGACGGTCTATCTGTACGATCTCACCTCGACCTACTTCGAGGGTCAGTGTCTGCGCAATAGCAAGGCCAAGCGGGGCTATTCGCGCGATCATCGACCCGACTGCAAGCAGGTCATTGTGGGCCTGGTGGTCAGCCGCGAGGGCTTTCCGATCATCCACGAGGTGTTTGCCGGAAACACCCAGGACCGCGCGACGCTCGCAACCATGCTCGACCGTCTGATCGAGCGCGCCGGCCTCAAGGAAGGGTCGACCGTGGTCGTCGACCGCGGCATGGCGTTCGACGAGAACATTGCCGAGATCAATCAGCGCAAGCTCAACTACGTGGTCGCCAGCCGGCAGCCCGAGCGCGATCGCTGGCTCGGCGACTTCGAGGACACCGAAGGCTTCACCCCAGTGCTGCGACAACCTTCTCCGCTCAATGGCGCCCAGAAGAAGACCGCAATCGAGGTCAAAACCTGCGCCCAAGGGGATCATACTTACGTGCTGTGCCGGAGCGAGCAACGCATCGCCAAGGATCGCGCCATTCGCGCCAAGCAGGAAGACCGCCTGCGCGCCGACATCGACGGGCTGACGCGCCGCGTCGCTGAGGGAAAGCTCGTCAAGGCCGCCAAGATCAACCAGGCGATCGGACGGCTGCAGGAGCGTTATCCCCGCGTCGCTCGATATTTCGACATCGCCCTTGACCCACAGACCGCAACGATCGTCTGCGAGTTCAATGCGGCCAAACACGCCAAGGCCGAGCAGCTCGACGGCTGCTATTTGATCAAGACCGATCGAAAGGACCTCTCCGGCGACGAGCTCTGGCGCATCTACATTCTGCTTACCCGCGCCGAAACCGCTTTCCGGGACATGAAATCGCCGCTCGCCGAGCGGCCGATCTTCCATCACCTCGAACGCCGCACCGAGGCTCACATCTTCCTCTGCGTGCTCGCCTATCACCTGCTGATCGCCATCGAGAAAACCCTGCTCGACCAAGCGATCCACACCTCCTGGGCCGCCGTACGCGACGCTCTCAAGACCCATCAGGTCTGCACCATCGTCCTGCCGACCGCCGACGGCTCATGCCTGCGCATCCGCAAGGCCGCCACCGCCGAACCGGACGTCCAGGCTCTCTACCGCCGCCTCGCCGTCTCCCCGCAGATCATCAAACCCCAGCACTCCTGGACCGCGGCCCCGGCATAGTGACTACAAAAACGCCTATCCTGTTGACACAAAACGACTTTGTCCAGAAAAAAATGGAAGTTGGGCTAACCACCATCGCCGCCGACCCGAAGCATCTGGGCGTGCGGATCGGCCTCACGGCAGTGCTCCACACCTGGGGCTCGGCGCTCACCCACCATCCGCACGTCCACGTCATCGTTCCCGGCGGCGGCCTGTCCCCGGACGGGTCGCGCTGGATCGCCTGCAAGAGAGGGTTCTTCCTGCCCGT
>DASQYQ010000343.1:0-6674 GCA_035639115.1 Sphingomicrobium sp.
GCCTTCGTCTTCGCGACGGGGGCGACGTCGTTCGGTCTGGTGTGGCTGTTCTGGATCCTGTGGATGACGCTTCGCGAGGGCGCGGCGGCCCTCACTCCGACGTTGTTCGCGCAAATGACCCCGCCGCCGGGGGAATCCGGCGGGATCCTCAACGCGCTTTACGGAAGCGCGGTCATGATCCTCTTGGGCGTGGTGATCGGCACTCCAATCGGCGTTGCCGCCGGCACTTATTTGGCGGAACACGGCCGCCATACTCGGATTGCCAAGGCGGCGAGCTTCATCAACGACATCCTCTTGAGCGCCCCATCGATCGTGATCGGCCTGTTCATCTACGAGCTGGTGGTGCGCAGCGCTGGTCACTTCTCCGGCTTTGCCGGTGCGCTGGCGCTCGCGATCATCCTCATCCCCATCGTCGTCCGAACCACGCAAGAGGCGCTGCTTCTCATTCCCGACACGATGCGCGAGGCGGGCTTCGCGCTCGGCCTGCCGCGCTGGCGCGTAACTCGGCAGATCCTCTACAAGGCGGCGATGAGCGGAATCCTCACTGGAATCCTGCTCGGAGTGGCGCGAATTGCAGGCGAGACGGCACCGCTCTTGTTCACCGCGCTCAACAACCAGTTCTGGAGCGCGAACTTGAATGCGCCACTCGCCAACCTGCCGGTGGTGATCTTCCAATATGCGATGAGCCCCTATGACGAATGGCACACGCTCGCCTGGGCGGCGGCGTTCGTCCTCACCGCCTTCGTGCTCATCCTCAACATCCTCGTCCGGCTACTTGCCCGGAAAGGCAAACAACGATGAACGATACTGCTATGGCGCTCAGGATCACGCCCGCGGAGCTGGCCTCGGCCCCGACCTCGACCACGATCGCGATCGATATCCGCGACCTCGACTTTTATTATGGAAAAAGCCACGCGCTGAAGGACGTCAGCATGGCGATTCCGGCCGGCGCGGTGACTGCCATCATCGGTCCTTCGGGCTGCGGCAAGTCCACCCTCCTGCGCACGATCAACCGGATCTACGAACTCTACCCGGACCAATATGCGTCCGGCTCCATCGCGATCGACGGGCGGAACGTCCTCGATCGCCGCTACCCTTTGTCGGAGCTTCGCCGCCGGGTCGGAATGGTGTTCCAGAAGCCGACTCCGTTCCCCTCGTCGATCCGCTCCAATGTCGCTTTCGCACTCTCTTACTACGAGCGGCTGTCGAAGTCGGAGGTCAGCGACCGCATCGAGGATGCGCTTCGGCAGGCGGCGCTTTGGGAAGAGGTCAAGGACAAGCTTCACCAGAGCGCCCTCGGCTTGTCGGGCGGCCAGCAGCAGCGCCTGTGCATCGCCCGGACGCTCGCAGTTCGGCCCGAGATCATCCTGCTCGACGAGCCCACCTCCGCGCTCGATCCAATATCGACCGCGAAGGTCGAGGAGCTGATCCACGAGCTTCGCGAGCGCTTCACGATCGTGATCGTCACTCACAACATGCAGCAGGCGGCACGAGTTTCGCAGCGCACTGCGTTCTTCCACTTGGGCGAGCTCATCGAGTTCGGGAAGACGAGCGACATCTTCACCAATCCCCGCGAGCAGCGGACCAAGGACTATATCACCGGCCGCTTCGGCTGATTGGAGCAACCATGCAGCAAGCTCGGGAACATACGCTCAAAGCCTTCGACGAGGATCTCGACCGCCTTCGCGCGCTGATCAGCCAGATGGGCGGATTGGCGGAACATGCGATCGGCGAGGCCATGCGCTGCCTCGTCCAGCGCGACATCGAAGGTGCGGCCAAGGTCGTCGAGAACGACAAGAAGCTCGATATATTGGAGATTGAGACGGAGCGGCGCGCAGTCCAGCTGATCGCGCTTCGGGCACCGATGGCGAGCGACCTTCGAGACGTCGTCGCGGCGCTGAAGATTTCGAGCGTCGTCGAGCGCATCGGCGATTATGCAAAGAATATCGCGAAGCGCGTTCCGCTGCTCGAGAACGTGGGCAAGATCGAGCCGCTGTCGCTTCTTCCGGAGATGGCGCGAATCGCGACCGAGATGGTGCATGACGTACTCGACGCCTTCGTCGACCGCGACTCCGAGGCAGCCGTTCGAGTCTGCCAGCGTGACGACGCAGTCGACGACTTCTACGATTCGATCTTCCGCACGCTGCTGACGCACATGATGGAGAACCCGCACAACATCGGCCCCTCCGCTCACCTTCTCTTCGTCGCGAAGAACCTGGAGCGTGTCGGAGATCATGCGACGAACATCGCCGAGATGGTCTATTATGCGGCGACCGGTGAGCACATGACCGACCGGCCGGGCAAGTCGGGGAGCTAGAGATGACCGCCAAGCGGCTTCTGCTGGTCGAGGACGATCGGGCACTCGCCGACCTCGTCGCATTCCACTTCGAACGCGCGGGCTATGATGTCGCGCGCACCGGGGACGGTGAAGAGGCTTTGATCCTGGTCGATGAAGTGAAGCCTGACGTCATCCTGCTCGACTGGATGATCGAGGGAATCAGCGGGATCGAGGTCTGCCGGCGACTTCGTCGGCGCGCGACTACGGCGAACGTTCCGATCATGATGCTGACCGCGCGCGGCGAGGAAAGCGATCGAATTCGCGGCCTCGAGACCGGCGCCGACGATTATGTGACCAAGCCGTTCAGCCCGCGCGAGCTGGTCGCCCGGGTCGGCGCCGTTCTTCGGCGAGTCCGCCCGGCACTCGCCGGCGAGCAGCTCGCTTATGCCGACGTCGAGATGGACGTCGCGTCGCATCGCGTTCGTCGTTCCGGAAAGCCCGTGGCGCTTGGGCCGACGGAGTTTCGACTGCTTCGGCATTTCCTGGAGCATCCGGGCCGAGTGTTTTCACGCGAGCGGCTTCTCGACGCAGTGTGGGCGCACGATCCCGATATCGACACGCGCACCGTCGACGTGCACGTCCGCCGTCTTCGCCAGGCGCTGAACGCCGACGATCAGCCGGACCTGATCCGGACGGTCCGCTCGGCCGGCTACTCGCTCGACAGCGAAGCCTGACGCAAAAGAAAACGGCCCGCCGAAACCGGCGGACCGTTCCCCTGTTGGCCAGGTGAGAGGGATTCCTGGCTTATTTTATCGTCGATCCGACGTAGCCTTGGATCTGCTTCACCAGCGAAGCCGGAAGAGGCACGTAGTCCAGGCTGTTCGCCTGCGGCTGACCCTTGGTCAGGGCCCAGCCGAAGAACTTCCGGGCGGCAGCGCTGCTCGCCGCGTTCTTCGGCTGCTTGTACATCAGCACGAAGGTCGAGGCTGCGATCGGATAGGAACCTGCGCCGGGCGCATTGGTCATCACCAGGTTGAAGTCCTTGGCGTGCGACCAGTCGGCGGTCGCTGCAGCGGCCGCGAAGGTCTTTGCGTTCGGAGCCACGAACTTGCCGGCGGCGTTCTGCATCAGCGTGTAGACCATGTGGTTCTGAAGCACGTAGGCATATTCGACATAGCCGATCGAATAAGGGATCTGGTTGACGTAGCCGGCGACGCCTTCATTTCCCTTGCCGCCGATTCCACCTTCCCACGATACGGTCGTGCCTTCGCCGAACTTCGACTTCCAGCCCGGACTGACCTGGCTGAGATAGTGAGTGAAGTTGAAGGTCGTGCCCGAACCGTCCGAGCGGTGCACCGGAGTGATCGCCTTTGCGGGGAAGTGGAGTCCGGGATTGAGCTTCGTAATTCGCGGATCGTTCCACATCTTGATCTCGCCGGCATAAATCGCCGCGAGCAGCGGACCACTCATCTTGACCTGGCCGGGGTGCGAGCCCGGAATGTTGATCACCGGGACGATGCCGCCGATGACGACCGGGAACTGCGCGAGGCCAGCGGCCGACAGCTCCTCGGCCGACAGGGGCTTATCGGTTGCTCCAAAGTCAACGGTCCCCGCCTTGATCTGAGCGATTCCGCCGCCCGAGCCGATCGACTGGTAGTTGATCTCGTCGCCGCCCGCTTTCTTGAAGTCCGACGCCCATTTGGAAAGCACCGGATAGACGAAAGTCGAGCCGGCGCCGGTGATGGTCGCGTCCGCGCTGGCCGCAAACGCCAGGCTCGTCGACGCCGCCAGATAGACGATAGAACGAGTGAACATATTCATTCGAAGATACCCCCGAGGGTGGAAAGGGCAGCGGCCCTGCGCCGCGGCCTCCACGATCCGGCTACGCTTAGGGGGTGACTCTAAAATGACCGAAATATTGCCGTTCTGTTGCGGCGTTCGCCGCCGCGGGTGATGCACAAATCACACACAGCCGCCCATTCCGAACGGCGCCGTAACCCCTGTCATAAATTTGTCCGGCTGGAGTCACATAAGTGTTCGCTTAGGCCGACTAGCGACGCCTTGGGTTTAGGTACTCGATTCCACGCTTATCGGGGGGTTTCCGATGATTTCTCGTTTCTCGAAAATATTGCTCGCGTGCACCGTTCTGACCGCCACTCCGGCGTTCGCACAGGCGGCTCCCACGGCTGACGACATCGCACAGCTGCGCGCTCAGATTCAGGCGTTGCAAGCGCAGTTGAACGCGCTCCAGGCGGCGCAGGCGCAGCAGGGCGCACAAGTGGCCAAGATCGCGGCCGCTCCAGTGCCAGTGCCGCCGAAGCCGGAGGCTCCGGGCTGGTGGGGAAGCACGACGATCAGCGGCAAGGCCTATCTCAACGTCAGCAACATCAACCAGACTTCGACGGACCTGCTCGGCCACACCACCGACAGCGTCCAGAACGGGACTCAGACCGAGCTCAAGCGCTTCTACGTGGGCATCGATCACAAGTTCAACGACATCTTCTCGGCGAACATCACGACCGACTTTAGGTACAATGCGAACGGCACGAGCAAGGACGTGCTGGTGTACGTCAAGAAGGCCTATCTGCAGGCCAAGCTCAATCCCGCCTTTGCAGTCCGAGTGGGTGCGGCGGACATGCCATGGATTCCGTTCGTAGAGGGCGTGTATGGCTATCGGTTCGTCGAAAACACGCTGATCGACCGTACCAAATTCGGCACCTCGACCGACTGGGGCGTCCATTTCCTCGGCGGGTTCGGCAACGGTCTCGTCAACTACCAGGTCTCGGCGGTGGACGGCGCGGGTTACAAAACCTTGTCGCGCAGCTCGAACACGATCGATCTCGAAGGCCGCGTGGATGTCCACCCGATCAAGCCGATCGTCCTTGCAGTGGGCGGCTACAGCGGCAAGCTCGGCAAGAGCAATGACACCGTCAGTGTGAACCATCATGCAACGCGCTGGGACGCCTTGGCAGCTTATACCGACAAGAGGGTTCGGGCCGGGGTAGAGTATTTCTGGGCGAAGAACTGGAACAACATCACCACCGGTCCCGACCCGCTCCCGGTCCCGCCGCCGGCCAACTTCTTCACTCCTAACGATACGTCTCATGGCTGGTCGGCATTCGGGTCCTTCGCTTTCACGCCGAAGATCAACGCCTTCGCCCGCTACGATTGGGTGAGGCCGACGCACTTCGTCGTTGCTGGAACGGAGGGCGCAGTGAAGGACCAATATTTCAACGTCGGAGTGGACTATAAGCCGATTGCGCCGCTCGATATCGCGCTCGTGTACAAGCATGACCACGCCAACAACGGCTTCATCAACACGTCCAACGGCTCCATCGGCGGGCTCGATCACGGCAATTACTCCGAGATCGGCCTGTTCGGTCAGCTCGTCTTCTAAAGCCTTTCGAACTTTCTCTCCCCTTCGGATCGAAAGGCGCGCCCCCTCGCTTTGCGGCGAGGGGGCTCTCACTTCAACGGATGGCGTCATGCCTGACCGATCAGCTATTGATCCGCTCATGCAGCATTACGGCGAGGGCGTTCGCTCACTGATTGAAGCGCTCGAGGAGCCGGCGCTGATCGTCGAGCGGGCGATCGTGGTGGTTGCCAATGCTCCTGCGCGCGCATTGCTAGGTAGCCGGGTCGAGGGCCGCGATGTGCGCTTTTCGATCCGCCATCCACAAGCGCTCGAATATATACTCGGCGGCCGTTCGGGCGATCTCGAGGCGACTGGAATCGCGGAGCCGGGACGGCCCTGGCGCCTTTCGATTCGAGCATTGGACGACGAATCCTCCTTCGTCCGGATGTTCGACACTGCCGACATCGTCGCCGCCGAGAAGATGCGCGTCGATTTCGTTGCCAACGCCAGCCACGAGTTGAGGACTCCGCTTTCCACCATCGGCGGCTATGCAGAAACGCTCGCCGAGGAGGACAACCTCCCGGCCGACACGCGCTCCAATTTCGGGCGGATCATCCTTGACGAGTCGCGGCGCATGCTTCGGATCATTGAAGATTTGATGAGTCTTTCCCGGATTCAGGCCGACCGCTTTGTCGCGCCGTCCGATCGAGTCTCGATCAGCGAGGTCATCAATGCCAGCGTCGCCTCCGCGGGAGGTGCGCGATCAAGCGCACAGCGGCATGTCCATGTCGACCTGCCAGAGAAGCTGCCGCAGGTCCGTGGCGACGAGGCGCAGCTCGTCCAATTGTTCGACAATTTGATCAGCAATGCGCTTCGCTATGGCTGCGACGCCCCTGATTCGACGGTCGATGTTTCGGCGCGAGCGGAGGGGCGCTCGGTCATCGCAACGGTGACTGATCACGGTCCGGGCATAGCGCGCGAGCACCTGCCGAGGGTCACCGAGCGCTTTTATCGAGTCGACGCCGCGCGAAGCCGCGAATC
>DASQYQ010000344.1:0-4686 GCA_035639115.1 Sphingomicrobium sp.
GAATGCCATGGCCGCTCGCCCTGCCGAAATGGCGCGTAGCTCGCATGCGTACCGCTTCGCCGGATCGCGAGCATGAAGGCCGCGTCTTTGGGGTCGTTCGGATCGAGCTGCCGCTCGCGGTCCTGCAAGCTGATTTCCTTCGGCCAATCGACGCCGAGCGCCTTGGCGCTGTGTCGAAGCCTTCGGACCGCCCAATCGCCGGGTTCGGGCATGACCCGGAACAGTCCGGTTCCGTGTCGATACATTAATTCCGCGATCGCGAGATTGGCGGCGAGCGAGAGGCCGGAGTTGGCCTGTTCGGCAGCGCTCATGGGCCGGAATTCGAGCCTGAACGTGCCGTCCGCCTGCTCGAGCACCTGTTGCTGCGGGGGATCGACGCGGGAGGCGCCGCGCGCCTGTTCGGACGCTTCGATGCGTCGGGACAGCTCGGCAAAGCCATCCGGAAGGTCTTCGGCCCGGACCGTCGCGTAGCCGAGCTTGGCGCGGCTACGGACGATCGCGCGCTCGGCGGCGTCGAAGCTGCAGCCTCCATCGCTCGCCACGCGGACTGTGAAGATGATCGCGGCCTTCGGTGCATCGGGCAGAAGGCTCGCCGCTCCCTCGCTCAGAACCGACGGATAGAGGCTGATCCTCTCGTCGGGCATGTAGATGGTCTCGCCTCGCCGCCACGCTTCGGCATCGACGGGGTCACCATCGGCGACGAACCAGGCCACGTCGGCGATAGCATAGCGAAGGACGAGGTCGCTTCCCGATTGCTCGATGGCGAACGCCTGGTCGAGGTCGGTCGAGCTCGCCGGATCGAGAGTGACGAACGGGACTTCCGTGCGATCGACATGATCCGCGAGGGGTTTGCGTGCCGCTGCTTCTGCCGCAGCCCGGACTTCCGGAGGGAAATCGCCCGGCAACTGGAATTGGGTTCGGATCGCCGCGAGGCCTTCGCCCAGCGCTCGCGGGCGGTCTTTGATCGCCTTCAAGACTTGACCATCGTCACCTGAGCGACGTCGATCGCGCCGCCGCGGAACCCACCCTCGCAATACATGAGATAGTAACGCCAGAGATTGTGGAATGGTTCGGCAAAGCCGTTAAGCGCTCCCCTCGCAATTGCTTCGTCATAGCGATCCCGCCAACGCTTCAAGGTCTCCGCATAGTCGAAGCGGAAGCCGTCGCGATCCTGCCATGAAAGGCCGCGCTCGAGCGCCAAGGATTCGAATTGGGGCTCGTCGAGCAGGCAGCCGCCGGGGAAAATGTAGGTCTGAATGAAGTCGGCGTTCCGCGCATAGCGCTCAAACAGCTCGTGGCGCATGCTGATGAACTGAAGCGCCGCTCGCCCACCGGGCTTCAGGTTCCGGGATATGCTGTCGAGATAGGCGCCCCACCAGCGCTGCCCGACCGCCTCTACCATCTCGACCGATGCCACTGCGTCGAACTTCTCGGCAGTCTCGCGATAGTCCTGGAGCCGAATTTCGATCTGCGAAGCGAGACCCGCTTCGGCGATCTTGCGGTCGGCCCAGCCCTTTTGCTCGGTCGATAGCGTTAGGCCAACCACCGACACGCGCCGCTTTGCGGCCTCGATCGCGAGCGTACCCCAGCCACAACCGATTTCCAGCAGCCGCTGACCCGGCTTGAGATTAAGGCGGTCGAGCAACCCATGCACTTTGTCGAGCTGCGCCACCTCGAGCGTGTCGGTCTTCGCCCTGAATCGAGCGCTCGAGTAGGTCATCGTCGGGTCGAGCCACGCCGAGTAGAAATCATTGCCGAGGTCGTAATGCGCCGAGATGTTCTGCCGCGCCTTTCGCGGCGCATTGTCGCGCAGGCGATGCGCGAGCCGATTGACCCAGCGGAATGGTCCCTTGGCCCGTCCGACCTCACCGAGCGCGGCACCATTGGCTGAGAAGAGTTCGAAGATCTTCACCGGCTCCGGGCTCGACCATTCGCCAAGTGTCCAGGCCTTGTACCAGCCGACGGACCCGGAGGTCGCCAGGCGCACCAGCGCCATCCAGCTCGCGATCACGACGACTGCGCGTGGCCCCTTCGAGTGAGAGCCGAGGCAACGCTTGGAGCCATCCGGCAAAGTTGCGTCGATGCCGCCGACGAGAAGGCGCTTGTCGATCTGGTCCAAAACCTTCGCGAAGGCCGGTGACGTCAGGCGTGCGAGAGTCCCCCCGCCGGTGGCAAACGCCCGGTCCGCGCGCACCAGATGCTCTCCGCGCGTGCTCATGCCGCGCCAGTTATGAATTCATTTACCGCTTGTCGAGCGGGACCATGAAAGTCGTGCGGCGAAGCGCCGGAAACCGCTGGTCGCTCAAATACGCGCGGCCATCGAGATTCAGCACCAGCGGCATTCGCGACCAGAACAGGAAGGAGCAGACGACGGGATCGCTGCGCTCGGATGCCAGCAGGCGCGGATCCTCGAGATTCAAAGGTACGACCTTCGCGCCTAGTTGGACTGGAGCGAAGGGCTCGTAATCAACTGTCCCTGAGAGCCTGTCGGTACGCCACATCACCTGACGCTTCCAGAATTCGAGCGGTATTTCGCCGGCGACGACCATCGTTGGCTGACCGACGTGCTCTACCAGAGGGCGCGTAGCGGCGACGGCACGCACCGAAATCGCGACGTTGAGGCCGATGTAGCCAAGGACTGCGAGGAGTGCGTAGGTTGCCGGCCGCTGCCAGTTGCGTCCCAGCCGCTCGGCTCGCCACGAGAATTCGAGCCCGAGGATCAACATGATCCAGATCCACGGATCGACGATGAACAAGGTATCGCCGTAAAACCAACGGTGCGAGAAAGGCTCGAGCAGCCGGACGCCGTATGTGTTGAGAAAGTCGAGCGCCGGGTGGCTGAGGACTGCCACGAAGCAGGCAACGAGCAGGCCCCCGAGCTTGATCGAGCCTTGCTTGCCGGGCCGTAACTTTTCCCATGCCCAAATGATCGCAACGGCCAAGAACGGCATTGTCAGCATGCCGCCGATGCCGTGCGTGAAGCCGCGGTGGAAGGTGCGCGCCGTGGTTCCAAGCCATTTTGCGACGAAGCTGTCGACGTCCGGCAGGTTCGCCGCCACGATCATCGCGGGCATCGCTCGCGGGCTAAGGCGCTGGAGGCCCATGCGCCCCATCACCGCGCCGACGAGGCTGTGGGTCAGGTTGTCCACCTAAGCCGCGTGGATCAAATGTGGTGCGGCTCCTTTTCAACCATCCAGGTCTGACCCTTGGCGACGAGCGCCTGGAGGTCGGGAGTCTTGCCGGACGCAGCGGCCTCGTTCTGCTCGATCACCGCGCTCTCGTAGGTGGGCGCGGAATTTTCGTAGATGACCCCTAAGGCGACCGGGAACCCTTGCGCCGGCATCAGGATCAACATCGCGGCGACGCCCCTATTGGTCGGGTCGTGGATCAGAACGTTGGGATCGTCACCATCGACGACCTTCAGCGCTAGCCGCTCCGTGTCGAGTGCGAGCCCCCGGCTGCCGCCCGCGAACAGCATCTTCTCTCCGGGCCGGAGCCAGAGTTGCTTCTGATCGGCAGCGCCCTTCTCGGTGAAGGAAGCGAAGACGTCGTCATTATAGACGATGCAGTTTTGGAAGATCTCGACGAAGCTCGCGCCCTTGTGGGCATGGGCGGCCTTGAGAACGTCGGGCAGGTTCTTGTGGACGTCGATGCCACGAGCGATGAAGCGAGCGCCGGAGCCGAGCGCGAAGGCGCAGGGCGTGACGGGTCGGTCGACCGAGCCGAACGGCGTCGACGGTGAGCGCGTGCCGACCCGGCTCGTGGGTGAATATTGGCCCTTGGTCAGGCCGTAGATCTCATTGTTGAAGAGCAGGATCTGGCAGTCGAGGTTGCGGCGCAGAACGTGCATCGTGTGGTTGCCGCCGATCGAAAGGGCATCGCCGTCGCCGGTAATGATCCACACGTCGAGTTCGGGATTGGCGAGCTTTACGCCTGTCGCGACCGCCGCGGCGCGGCCGTGGATCGTGTGGAAGCCGTAGCTCGCCATGTAGTACGGGAAGCGGCTCGAGCAGCCGATGCCGCTGATGAACACCGTCTTTTCGCGCGCAACGCCGAGGTCCGGCATTGTGCGCTGCACTGCCTTCAGGACCGCATAGTCGCCGCAGCCCGGGCACCAGCGGACCTCCTGGTCGCTCGCCCAGTCCTTGGCGGTGGTGATGGTGGTCATCTCGTTCATCAGTGGGGCCTCAGCCAAATAATTAGAAGGACGATGACGACCAGCAGGATCGCCATCGACCACGCGCTCATAGGTCGGAAGGTCACGAAGTTCGCTCCTCGACGCGCGCGCGCGCGTCGGCGGCCAGGGCCGCGTCGATCGCGGCCTCGATCTCGGCGATGCGGAAGGGGTGGCCGCTGACCTTCGTCAGCGACTTTGCATCGACAAGGAACTGGTCGCGCAGCACGGTCTTGAACTGGCCCATGTTCATCTCGGGCACGAGGATCTGTTTGAAGCCCTTCAATAGAACAGACATATTTGGGGGCATCGGCCAGATATGCCGGACATGGACATGGGCGACGTTCTGGCCCTTGGCGAGCGCGCGGCGCACGGCCTGATGGATTGGGCCGAAGGTCGAGCCCCAGCCGACGACCGCAAGCTCGGCGTCCTCGAGGCCGAGGCAGACCTCCTGGTCCGGGATGGAGTTCGCAATGCCGAGCACCTTGCCGACGCGGGTGTTGGTCATCTCC
>DASQYQ010000345.1:0-3012 GCA_035639115.1 Sphingomicrobium sp.
CACTTCGGTCGTGAACGAATTCCTGGCTGCAAGACGCGCGCAGGGTTACAGGCTGTGGCTCTCACCGAAGGCACTGGCGCCATTCATTGGTTACTTGGGTAGCCTCGGCTTCGTGGTGCCGGAGGCGAAAGCGGCGTGGAGCCAGGCCGAGGCGCTGCTAGCTCGCTATCGCAGCTACCTGGTCGATGTCCGGGGTCTCGTCGCTACCAGCGCTCGCGGATACGTCGACATGGTTCGTCCATTTGTTGAGTCCAGAGTCCGCGATGGCGAATCTGGCTGGATGGACTTGAGCCACGAGGATGTGATCGGATTCGTGCGCTCTACCTGCCACGGCCGCTCGATCGGGTCGGCGAAACTGGCGCTGACCGCACTGCGTTCATTGCTCGGCTATTTGCACCTCGAAGGGCTAATCCCAAGATCGCTCGACGCGGCAATTCCGTCGGTCGCTGGCTGGCGATTGACCGGGTTACCTCGCGCGCTAGAACCTGGCGCGGTAACGCGCCTGCTGGCAGCCTGTGACCGACGCACCAGCAGCGGCCGACGAGACTTCGCAGTGTTGATGTTGCTCGTTCGGCTCGGTTTGCGCGCGGGTGAGGTGCGCTCGCTGAATCTGGATGACATCGACTGGCGCGCGGGGGAGCTTGTGGTGCGAGGCAAGGGCAACCGAATCGAACGCCTTCCTTTGCCCGCCGAGGTTGGCGAAGCGGTGGCCGCATACCTCCGACGTGGCCGGCCGGTCACGGCACAGGGCAGGGCCGTGTTCGTGCGCGTGCGAGCTCCTCACCGGCCACTCTCCTCAAGCGGCCTCACGCAAGCTGTGGTCGCCGCTGCGTCACGGGCTGGCCTAGGCCAGGTGACCGCCCATCGACTGCGCCACACGGTGGCGACCCAAATGGTGCGCTCCGGCGTTTCACTTCCCGAGATCGCCCAAGTGCTGCGGCATCGGCGGCTGATCACGACCGCGATCTATGCGAAGGTTGACCGAGAGAGACTTCGCCTGCTCGCGCGGCCGTGGCCGGGAGGTGCGCCATGAGCGAATTACGCCACGCGCTCGCCGATTACCTGAGCTTGCGTCGCTCGCTGGGCTACAAGCTGCGACGGCCAGAGAAGCTACTACACCAATTCATCGCTTTCCTCCAGGCTGCAGGCGCGGAGACGATCACTACCAAGCATGCCTTGGCTTGGGCGTGCCAGCCTGAGATCGGAAATGCCAACTGGCGGGCCTATCGCCTGTCGGTAGTTCGCGGGTTCGCCAAGTACCTGCACGGCATCGATGTCATGGTCGAAGTACCGCCACCGGACTTGCTGCCGTGGCGTACCCATCGCGCAAGCCCATACCTGTACCACGACGAAGAAATCGCCGCGCTGATTGAATCGGCAAGCACGCTGCGTACACCGCTTCGAGTAGCGACCTACCAAACCTTGATTGGGCTGCTCGCCATCACTGGGATGCGCGTCGGCGAGGCAATAAATTTGGATCGACAGGACTTCGATGCGGACAGCGGTGTTCTTGTCATCCGCCATGCCAAGTTCAATAAGACGCGGGAACTTCCGTTGCATCCAACGACCATAGTCGCCCTGCGCCGCTACCTCGCCCGCCGCGACCGTCAGCGGTGCGCGACAAGAAGTCCGGCGCTGTTCATCTCGACCGCGGGCACTCGGCTGCTCTACTGCAACGTTCAGTGGACCTTCCAGCGATTGGTCCGCCATGCCTGGCTGATGCCGCGCACAACCCGGTGTCGGCCACGGATCCACGATCTGCGTCACGCCTTCGCAGTGAGTACCCTCCTCGACGCTTATCGAGATGGCTGTGACACGCAGCAGCGCCTCACACTGCTGTCAACCTACCTCGGTCACGCCGATCCGGCCGCGACCTACTGGTACCTGTCGGCTGCCCCGGAGCTGCTGGCCAAAGCAGCCGAGCGCCTGAATCCGCAACCCGGAGGCAGGGTATGAGTGCACTCGCCTCCACACTGCAAGCGTTCTTCACCGATCGGCTACTCCGGGAACGTCACGCCAGCCCACAGACGGTTGCCGCCTACCGGGACACCTGGCGGCTGCTGCTTGGCTTTGGTGCCAAGCGAATCGGCAAACCGCCTTCAGCGCTGGACCTCGAGGACATCGACGTACCGCTTGTTTGCGCGTTCTTGGACCATCTCGAGCACGATCGCGGAAACAGTGTGCGCACCCGCAACGCTCGGCTTGCCGCTATCCACTCGCTGTTTCGCTACGCGGCATTCCGCCATCCCGAGCACGCGGCCACCATCGCGCGCGTGCTGGCAATACTGCCCAAGCGATTCGAGCGGGCGATCGTGGCCTTCCTCACCGAGTCTGAAGTCGAAGCCTTGCTCGCGGCGCCCGATCGCACGTCTTGGACCGGGCGGCGTGATCACGCTTTGCTGCTCGTCGCCGTCCAAAGCGGCCTGCGAATCTCCGAGCTGATCAACCTACGCCGTAATGACGTTCACCTCGGCGTCGGCGCACACCTCATCTGTCACGGCAAAGGCCGCAAGGATCGCGTCACTCCATTGACTCCCGGCGTCGCGAAGGTCCTGCATACCTGGCTCGCCGAGTCTGATGACTGCCCGACTGCCTCACTGTTCCCGACACGGACAGGCAAACCACTCAGCCGAGACGCAATCGAACGTCGGATCGCTGTTCACGTACTCACAGCGGCGGCCGCTTGCTCTACTCTGGCGAAGAAGAACGTTACTGCCCATGTGCTTCGCCACACCGCCGCCATGCGTCTTCTGGAAGCAGGAATCGATCCGACGGTGATAGCACTGTGGCTGGGCCACGAACGCGTCGACACCACTACCATCTACCTTCACGCGCACCTGGGCATCAAGGAGAAGGCCCTCGCGCGAGTTCAGATGCCTCACGCGAAGCCGGGCCGCTATCGTCCGTCCGACGCGCTCCTCAGCTTCTTGGAGGCACTCTGATTATGCCGACCTCGCGAGCGCGTTCACCACCATGGATCGGTCTAATGTCGGCATAATCCGGAGGTCGGCG
>DASQYQ010000346.1:0-4712 GCA_035639115.1 Sphingomicrobium sp.
TATCTCTCCGCCATCGTCCGCAAGCGCGCTGGGTCGGGAAACGGAGAAAGTTATACGCGCAAGCTTCTTGCCGACGGCCCGGCGCGGATCGCCCAGAAGGTTGGCGAGGAGAGTGTGGAAGTGGTTCTGGCCGCAGTCACGCGCGATGCAAACGGCTGCGCCGAGGAGCTAGCGGACCTGCTTTACCATCTGACGGTCCTTATGGAGGCGCGGGGCATCGCTTGGACAGATGTGATCGACGTCCTCAAGGCCCGTCACTCGGCGGCAATCAGCTCCACCGCGGCATCGTAAAGCTCTCGGGTGGCGGCCGCGACGACAGCACCGCCGCTAAGGTCGGCGCCTCCAGCCCAATTCCCGACGTGACCGCCAGCCGCGCGAACCAGCGGCACAACGGCATTATAATCGTGAGGCTTCAGCCCACTTTCCACCACGAGGTCCAGCGAACCTGCGGCCAATCGTGCATAGGCATATGCGTCATGGCCGTACCGGGTCACTCGGCACGCACGCCGGACCCGGTCGAAGGCGGCGAAGGCCTTATTGTCCACGCCAAACAGCAAGGGGTCCGTCGTCGAGAGGCGGGCTTCTGGCAATATTCGGCGGCCGCTGGTCCGGATCGCAGCTTGCTCCCCGCAGCGCGACAGCCATGCCGCTTCTCCACTGCCGAAATAGGTCTCGCCAAGAACAGGCGCATCGACCAACCCGAGTACGGGCTGCCCGTCCTCGAGCAGTGCAATCAACGTCGTCCAGCTCGGTAGTCCGCAAATGAAGGACCGAGTGCCGTCAATCGGATCCAGGCTCCACTCGTGCCGCCCGGATGGGGGCTTGCCCGGAAATTCTTCGCCGCTGATGCCGTGTTCAGGGAAACGCTCCGAGATAAGCGAACGCATCGCCAGTTCGGCAGCCCGATCCGCCTCGGTCACGGGATCGAAAGCAAGGCTCCCACCCTTGTTCTCGGCCTCGTCACCCTGATCGAAGCGAGCCAGCGTCTCTCGCCGCGCATGCGACGCAAGTTCGCAAGCAAACACTGCGAACTCAGTCGGCGTCATGTCGTCAGAGAAGTTCGAACTCATCACGATGGGCTAACGTGCATTGGCCCGCGGGTCGACTATCGCTTTCGAATCAGCCCCGGCGCAGCCATTCTCTTCCGCTCAATTTGACTTTGTTGCGATCGACGAGGATTCTTCGCCTCGACGAGCGACCACATGGCCATCGTGATCCTTGCACTTTTGGTGGTTTCTTCACAGCCCGCCACCGCGCCGCCTTCTCAGTCAAAGCCGAAACTCGCCTGCCGGGGAGGCGAAATCCAGCTCGGCAGCCACGTGCATGCGCCGAGGCGCTGTCTCACCGACGAGCAATGGCAGGAGGAAGATGCGAGGCGCGATCGCGTTCCCGTAACGCTTCGAGTGACTGCGGGACAGGGCGATTCGGCCCAGCCGACGCGGCGCCCGCAATAGGCTAGCCGTCGATCGACGCCATCAGGCTCGCGTTGCCGCCTGCCGCAGTCGTGTCGATGCACGTCACTCGTTCGGTCGCGAAGCGCGCGACATAATGGGGTCCGCCGGCCTTCGGTCCGGTCCCGCTCAGTCCCTCGCCGCCGAACGGCTGGCTCTCGACCACCGCTCCGATCTGGTTGCGGTTGACGTAGAAATTACCGACGCGCGCATGCTCTTCGACATAGTCCCGGACGGTATCGATTCGGCTCTGCAAGCCGAGCGTCAACCCGTAACCGGTCGTGTTTATCGCTTCGACGACCTTGTCGAGCTCGTCCCCGCGGAAGCGGATGACGTGAAGGATTGCACCGAAATTCTCTCGATCCAATTGGCTTAGCGACTGGATTTCATAGAAAGCGGGAGGAACGAAGCAGCCGTTCGCGGCCTCCTTCGGCGCTTTCAACCGACAGATCTTCTTCGCATTCTTGTCGAGCCACTTCAGGTGATCGTCGAGCACCTTCTTTGCAGCCTCGTCAATGACCGGGCCGACGTCGGTCGCAAGGTCGCCGGGGTCCCCGACCTTGAGCGCTTCCATCGCGCCGGAGATCATCTTGATCATCCCTTCGGCAACGTCCTCCTGCACGAACAGGACCCGCAAGGCCGAGCAGCGCTGGCCCGCACTTTGGAACGCCGAGGAAATGACGTCGCGGGTGACCTGTTCGGGGAGCGCCGAGCTGTCCACGATCATGGCATTCTGGCCGCCGGTTTCGGCGACGAACGGGATAATGGGCCCGTCACGCTCGGCCAGCGTACGGTTGATCGTGCGCGCCGTGTCGGTCGAGCCGGTGAACACGACACCCGAAAGCAGCGGGTGCGCGGTCAGCGTTCCGCCGACGACCCTGCCGGAGCCGGGCGCGAGCTGAACGATGTCCTTGGGAATTCCAGCCTCGTGCATCAGCTGGATCGCTAGAGCGCCAATCAACGGCGTTTGGCCGGCGGGCTTTGCGATCACGGCATTGCCAGCGGCCAGCGGGGCCGACGTGAGGCCGGTGAAGATCGCCAGCGGGAAATTCCACGGGGAGATGGCCGCGATCACGCCGCGGCCATGCAGCCGCAGCTCATTCTGCTCGCCGGTCGGGCCCGGCAGCGGGAGCGGCTTCGCGAACTGACGCCGGGCCTCCGAAGCGTAGAAGCGAAGGAAATCTACCGCCTCGCGCACTTCCAAGACCGCGTCGATCAACGACTTTCCGGCCTCGCGCGTACAGAGCGAGAAAAATTCTTCCGAATGTTCCTCGTAGAGGTCGGCCGTACGCTCGAGCAGCTTCGCCCGCGCTTCGCCGCCGAGCGCATCCCACGCGACCTGCGCGGCGTGGCCGGCGCGAACCATCCGATCGACCTCGTCGGCCGTGGCCTCGAAGGTGGTTCCGACGGTGATCCGATGGTCGTGCGGCGACACGATTGGCCTCGCCTCGCCCTTCCCGATACCTGGCTTTGCGGTCCAGGTACGGGATTCGAGCGCCTTCAATCGCTCCAGCAGCGGCTCGCGCACCAGTGGATCGCTGAGATCGACGCCGGCGCTGTTGCGCCGCTGCTTACCGAAGAGGTCCGGCGGAAGAATGATCTTCGGGTTGCGCTTCGGCTCGATCGCCTCCAGCTCAGCGACCGGATCGCCCACGAGCTGATCGATCGACACCTGCTCATCCGCGATTCGGTTGACGAAGCTCGAGTTGGCCCCGTTCTCAAGCAGCCGCCGGACCAGATAGGCAAGCAGCTCCTTGTGGCTGCCGACCGGCGCGTAGATCCGAACGGGTGTCGGCGTATCGCCGAGATGCCGCTCCAGCTTGGCGAGCTCGTCATAAAGCTCCTCGCCCATGCCGTGCAGCCGCTGGAACTCGAATTCCTGGTTGCCCGCGAGCGCCTTCACTTGGCCAATGGTGTTGGCGTTATGCGTCGCGAACGCCGGGTAGATGACGTCGCTGGCAGCAAGCATCTTCTTGGCGCAGGCGAGATATGAGACGTCCGTCGCGACTTTGCGCGTCCAGACGGGGTAGTCGGTGAGGCCGCCGACCTGCGCCAGCTTGATCTCGGTATCCCAATAGGCGCCCTTGACCAGGCGGCACATGAGCTTGCGACCGTGAGCCCGCCCAGCCTCGACCACCCAATCGACGAGCGGAGCGGCGCGCTTCTGATAGGCTTGGATCGCGATCCCGAACCCGCTCCAGCCATTCGCGAACAGCTCGTCCTCGGCAAGGAGTGCCTCGAACACATCCATCTGCAGTTCGAGTCGGTCTGCTTCCTCGGCGTCGATGGTGAAATGAACGTCGGCCTTGGAAGCCTTCAGCGCCAACTCACGAACCACCGGGATGACCGCGGCCAGGGCGTCGTCACGATGCGTATATTCGAAGCGCGGATGGAGGGCCGTGAGCTTCACCGAAATGCCGGGAGATTTGCGAAAGCCTCCCCTCGCCTCCTTGGCGATGCGGTCGAGCGCCCCGCCATAGGCAACGGCATAGCGTTCCGCGTCTTCATAGGTTTTGGCCGCCTCGCCCAGCATATCGAAGCTGTGGCTTGGCCCACGGCGTTGTTCAGGCGCGGCGCGCTTCAGCGCCTCGTCGATCGTGCGGCCGAACACGAAATTCCGGCCGAGGATCTTCATCGCCTCGCGAACTGCCGTGCGAACGACGGGTTCGCCGAGGCGGCCAACGGCGCGGCCCAGCGCGGCCTTCCAGTTGTCGGAGCGATCCTGAGCGCCTTCGAGCACCTTGCCGGTGAGGAGCAGCGAGAAGGTGGCCGCATTGACGAAGGCCGAATCCGAATGGCCGAGCTTCTCGGACCAGTTCGGCCCGGCAAGCTTGTCGGCGATCAGCTCGTCGGCCGTATGTGCATCGGGAATGCGCAGCAGCGCCTCGGCGAGGCACATCATCGCAATGCCCTCGTCCGACCCGAGATCGTAAGCCTGAAGGAAGGCGTCGACTCCCGACGGCTTCTGAGCGCGAACGCCTTTCACGAGCGTCCGTGCAGTCGCTGTGGCTTCGCCTAGCTGCGCGTCGCTCAGCCGTGCCTCGCCGATGCGCTCCTTCGCGACCTTCTCCTCGTCGGGCCGATAGGCGAGTCTCAGCTCTGTCCGGTCGATCGGCGGCACCGCCGCCGGCGCTACGCGAGCTGCCCGTGGCAATGCTTGTACTTCTTGCCCGAGCCGCACGGGCACGGGGCATTGCGGCTGACCGGCGCCTCGGCGACGGCGCCGTCGGTGCCGCTCTGCGGAAGCGGCTGTTGCGGAAT
>DASQYQ010000347.1:0-2119 GCA_035639115.1 Sphingomicrobium sp.
CGGCCGCCTTCCGCAGGCCGACAAAGTCATTGACCAGGTTCGCGCGCTGTATCCGAAGGAGCCGTGGCCCTGGTGGGTGCGCTTCTATTTATACGCGATGACCGGCCGCGGCGCCGCCGCTTCGGCCATGCTCGAGGCCAATCCGACCATGCATGGACAGCCGGAACTTGCCCGCATGTGGCGCGCCTCGCTTCCGGCCGTCGACCAGCCCACGCCTGCGAACCTGGCGAAGGCGCGCGACGCATGCATCGCCGGTGCGAAACAATCCGGCGACCTCGCCAGCCAGGGCGTGCAGATCCTCTCCGCGCTCGGCCAGGCCGACCCCGCATTCGAAATCGCCGAGGGTTATCTCCTTTCGCGCGGTCCTCTCGTCCAGCAGGGGCAGGCCGGCACCAACCAACCGAACGCGACGGCGGGGTGGCGCATCAGCACGCAGTGGATGTTCACCCCCGCCGCAACGGCAATGCGGGCCGACCCGCGCTTCCTCCCGCTGTGCCAAGGAGTGGGTCTCACCGATTATTGGCGCAGCCGCGGCGTGCGGCCGGACTACATGAAAAGGCAAGCTTGAGCTTTCGCCCATCGAGCGGTCATCGTCCGCGGACGTTTCTCCGATCGACGGTGACCTGACCGGAACGGGCAATCGACGACCAGGCTACGCGAGGTCCTCTTACAGCCTGCACCAGCGCCTTGATGACGACATAGTACATGATCTGCCGATACCCGAAGCGTTGCGGGATCAACCACAGCATCAGCCGCCAGTCTTCGCGGCGCTCGAGCGCCATGGCGATCAGGCCGGCGGTAAGGTCAATCGCCGCGAACAACAGCCAGAAGGTAGCGACAAACTGCAGGTCGCCTTTGACTGCCGAATAGCCATGCTCGTGAATCGAGGTGACGGTGCTGACGATATTCAGGACGAGAGCAAGGTCGATGATCGGCGAGATCAGGGCGAAGAACAGCTGGAAGACAATCGTCTGCGGAAGGCCGACGAAGGCCAGCCCGCGCGGTTTGCCGGTCCTCATCACCCGCCTGTGCTTCCACACGCACTGAATCGTTCCGAACGCCCAACGAAAGCGCTGGCGCGCCAGCTGGCGAACGCTCTGGGGCGCTTCGGTCCAGGCAATGGCGGTCTGGTCGTAAGCGACGCGCCAACCGGCGCGTTGAACCGCGATCGTCAGGTCCTGATCCTCGGCCAGAGTGTCGGGTGGATAGCCGCCCGAATCGAGGATGGCCTGCTTGCGCCAAGCGCCGACGGCGCCGGGGACGACCGTCATTGCGTTCAGCCAGGCGAGCGCCCGGCGCTCCACGTTCTGCGCTGTCACATATTCGAGCGCCTGCCAGCGCGTGACAATGTTCACTCGGTTGCCGACCTTCGCGTTTCCGGCAACCGCGGCAAGGCCATCATCGGCCACCAGCCAGCGGGCGAGCCGAGCGATTGTAGTGGGCTCAAAGTGGGTGTCGGCGTCCAGGGCGACGACGATTTCGCTGCGTGCAATGGCAAGGCCGCGATTGAGGGCCCGCGCCTTTCCGCCATTCTCAAGGCGAAGCAATCGAACGCGAGGCTCATCGCCGAAGCTCCGCTGGACGATTTCCGAGGTCCGGTCGCTCGATCCATCGTCGATGACGATGACCTCAAGTTCCACCAGCTCGCTTGAAAGTACCTGGGCGATGCAGCGCTGGATGACTGCTTCCTCGTTGTAGGCCGGGATGAGAACGCTCACGAACGTCCCCGAATGCTGAGGGGGAGCCGCGATCCGCCGTTCCCTCGATGCCGAAATCAGAGCGAGGCTCGAGAGCAGCAGGGCACGTCCAATCCCGAGCGTGATGGCCACTCCAAACAGGAAGCCAAGCACCCGGATCGACAAGCCCAGAAATTGGAAGACCGCGAGATCGATCACTGCAGCGGTGCGGTCGGACGGGGATAGCAGCGGCATCGCCTGCCGGGGCGACAATCCGGCAAGCTCCGAGACCGGGACGAACCGATATCCGTTGGCGCGCAGCGTATCGATGATGATCGGCAGTGCCGCGATCGTCTCCCTCCGATCGCCGCCGCTATCGTGCAGAAGCACCACGTTGCGGCTGCATTGAGCGTCCGAGGAATCGTCGCATGCCGAAGGCGCGC
>DASQYQ010000348.1:0-2701 GCA_035639115.1 Sphingomicrobium sp.
ACCCACTTCGGGTGGCTGCGTACGCGCCTCAGTGTCGAGCGCACAATGATGTCGTGGGTGCGGACAGCGGTCTTGTCAAAGGGCACCGAACATTCCCTCGAAGTGGGCGCTGAAAATTCCCTAGTCTGGTGGATGGGGTGAAGTTGGTGGTCAGGCATTTTGGTGACCGGATGGTGGGGTCTTGGGAGGGCGCCCGCGGCGTTTTGGCGTGGCCGAGTTGATGGCGGTGTTGGCGCGGACGTTTTCCGGGAGGAGAGCGGCATGTTCGCGCATGCGGTAGCTCGATCCCTCAATCTGGATGACGATGGCATGATGAAGCAGACGGTCGAGCAACGCGGTGGCGACGACTGGGCTGCCGAAGATGTCACCCCATTCGGCGAAGCCGCGGTTTGAGGTGAGGATCATTGCGCCCTTCTCGTAGCGGGCATTGACCAGTTGGAAGAACAGGTTGCCGCCGCCGGGCGTGACTGGCAGGTAGCCGATCTCATCGACGACCAGCAAGGAGGCGCGGCAGAGGAAGCGAATGCGTTCGCGCAAGGTACCTTCGCGTTCGGCCTTGGCGAGTTGAGCGACGAGATCGGCGAGCGCGACGAAGTAGACGAGTTTGCCGGCACGCACCGCCTCGACGGCGAGCGCGGTGGCGAGATGGCTTTTGCCGGTGCCTGGTGGTCCAAGCAGGTGGATCACTTCGGCGCGGGCGATGAAGTCGAGACCAGCCAACGCCATGATCCGATTGCGATCGAGGGAGGGCTGGAAGGCGAAGTCGAACCCGGCGAGCGTCTTGACGACGGGCAGCCGCGCCATTCGCAGCGCTGCCCTGATCCGGCGGTTCTCGCGCAGCGACAGTTCCTCGGTCAGCAATTCGTCGAGCGCCTCGACGCCGTCGATCTGGCCCTGTTCAATCCGGCGCAAGGTGGCATCGAGCATCTCGAGCGCTCGCGGCATCCGCAGGCCGACCAGGCTGTGACGAATATTGTCGACCCGCGACGACGGAGATGTAAGCGTCATGGCCGGCCTCCGGTCGCCAGATGGCTGCCAATCGCCTCGTACACCGCCAGCGCTCGCAGCGGAACATGATCGCCAATCCGCCCGATCGTGATCCCGGCTGCGATGCCTGAACGGCGCTTCGCACCGTTGCCGCCGGTGCGGTGGTTGCGATCGATGCGATACTGCCTACGGCCTTCAAGGACAGGATGCTCGGCAACGATATTGCCCAGGTCGAGGACACGGATCAGGTCTGGCAGCTGCTGGACCTCGACCACACGGCGGGTGCGATCGGGTACGCTGTAGTAGTTGCCTCCGACGGCAATGAAGCCGTCATGGCTGACGCGGCGCTCCAACGTGAGCACGGCATCAAAGCGATGCTCGGGCAATGTCTGCAGCTCAGGCTGCTCGGCGGCGAACGCTTCGGCGACGACGCGCTGCGTTGTGCCATGGGTGCGGACGTTGGCGACGGTGTCGAGCCAATCGGCCAATTGAGCATTGAGGTCGTCGAGGTTGCGGAAGCCGCGTCCGAGGAAGAAGTCCTGCCGGATGTAGCTGAACGGTCGCTCAACCTTGCCCTTGGTTTTGGCGCGATAAGGCCGACAGGCACGGGGCTGGAAGCGATAGTGCCGAGCCAGCGCCAGCAGCGATGGGTTGTAGACGATGTGGCCGACATCGTCCTCGCCGGTCACTGCTGTCTTCATGCGGTCGTAGAGGATCTCCATCGGCACACCGCCGATTACAGTGAATGCTTGGATATGACAGCGGAGCAGTGTCTGTAGATCCTGATGCATGACATAGCGCGCGAACAGGAAGCGCGAGTGGCCGAGCACCAAGCTGAACAGCCAAACGATCCGGCTGGTGCCGGGATCGTCGGCGAAGTCGACGACGAAGCGGGCAAAATCGACTTGTGCCTGAACGCCTGGCGGTGTCTCGAAGCGCACCTCGTAGGGCTTGGGGCCATTCTGCGGACGGATCGCGGCGAGATAGCGCTTCACCGCGGTATAGGCACCCACGTAGCCGAGCTCGCGGATCTCGCGGGTCAGCCGCGCGGCGCTCAGGTCCGGAAAGGCGGTCACGCGCTCGCGCAGGAAATCGAGATAGCCCGCCAACTTGCTCGGCCGTGCCGCGCAACGTGGCCCATAGGCAGGAGCCTCGATGCCGCGCTCGATGTATTTGCGGATGGTCTTCGGGTCACGCCCTGTGCGTCGGGCAATGGCGGTGATCGAGACGCCTTGGCGATGCAGTTCCAGGATCATCATCAGCTCTCCAAGTCGAACCATCAACGCCTCCCCGCGCGGAGGACTTGGCGCCGATAGCGGCTCGATCATTCCGCCGGGCTAGCCCCGGCGGAATGATCCGAAAGGAACGTCAATCAGGGAATTTTCAAAGCCCACTTTCGGGGAGAATTGCAGGCCCGATGACACAGGGCCCAGATCGCGAGCTGCGTGCGATTGCTGGCACGTATTTTTCGCAGCAACCCTTTCACATGTACCTTGACCGTCCCCTCTTTGATGTTCAGTTCGCGCGCGATGACCTTGTTCGACAGCCCGCCCGCCAGGCACTGAACGACCTGATATTCACGTTTCGACAGCGGCGGCCACAGATCGGAATCGGCCGCCAGCGTGTCGGCGAGGCCGGATGGGTCGGGACCACGCTGGCTTCCCACGGGATCGGCGCTGCCGGAGATCATACCGCCAGGAACCGGTAACAGCAC
>DASQYQ010000349.1:0-7948 GCA_035639115.1 Sphingomicrobium sp.
GGCGATGCACCAGCAGAATACGGCTGCGCTCGTGATCCCTGCGCATACCCTGAAGGGCGAATCGCGCCAGCTCGGTGCTGAGCCGCTCGCGGCAGTTGCCGAGCTGATCGAGACGACGGCGCGCTTTTGCATCGAGGCGCATCGCTTCCCAGACGAGCTGGTGCCGCAGGTGGTGGAGCTTCGGCGCCTGTTCGACCAAACGGTTGAGCTGTTCGAAAAGGCGACGAATCCGCTCGTCAGCCGTCCCGGCTCAACCGGCTTCGGCCGAAAGCCGAATAACCAGAGCTTCGGCCGGATCTAATCCCCGTCGGATGCAGCTTCGCACTGAAGCTGCACGTAATTCTGAATTCCCATCCTTGCGATCATCTCGAACTGGGCTTCGAGCATGTCGACGTGATGCTCCTCGGTTGCGAGCACTTCGGTGAAGAGATCGCGGCTGACGAAGTCGTGCACCTTCTCGCAATAAGCGGCGCCGTCGCGGTACATTTTCACCGCTTCGATCTCGGCCTCGAGATCGGCCTTGAGGATCTCCTCGACATTCTCGCCGATTCGGAGCCGCCCCAGCGCCTGGAAGTTTGGAAGGCCGTCGAGGAACAGGATTCGCTCCGCGAACTTGTCCGCGTGCTTCATCTCGTCGATCGATTCATTGCGCTCGAACTCGGCAAGCTTCTTGACGCCCCAGTTGTCGAGCAGGCGGTAGTGCAGCCAATATTGATTGACTGCGGTGAGTTCCGCCTTGAGCGCTTCGTTGAGCAACTCGACTATCTTGGGATCGCCCTTCATTCGCCTCTCCGGCTCAACAGGAGCGCGGATGCTCCGGGCTGTTCAAGCCGTCAAGTCAGGCGACGACGCGGAGCTTCGGGCGTTTGGGAAACTCGTCGTCGATCAACTCCTGCGCATAGTCCAAGCAGCAGCCGCATACCGGCTCGCAGCCCAGCGTAGCATAAGCGGCTTCGGGCGAGCGCGAACCCTTGCGGGCTGCTTCGCGAATTTCATCCTCGCGAATGACATTGCAGGAACAGACGATCATGAAGTCTAAATAGCGCTAATGCGACTTATTCGCAACTATTTGCTGTGGGCGGGCTCCAGATAGCGTCGCGCGACGAAGGCAAACACGACGCCCACGAGCACGAGATGGGCGAACCCCTGAGTCACGAGCGACAGCGTCTTCGGTGGCAGCGGCGTATGGAAGCGCAGCGGAACCACGGCCCAGTTCATCGCGAAATAGGTAAGGGCGCCGTAGGCAAGCGCCGTGCGCCACGGCGTATCCAGAAGCCCCGGTCGGGCGCGAACGATCGCGACGAAGACGATCGCCATGATCGCCATCAGAGTGAAATGCACGACGAGGCCCAGAACCGCGCCGCCCGTTCCCCAGTCTGTCGCGGCCGGAAAGGGGCCGGAGGCTACGGTGCGCAGCATGCCTGGGACTTGCCTTCCGAATGAGACCGTCAGGATCATCGCAAACAGGATGTCGAGAGTGCCCGAAATCAGTGTGGCGACGAGGATCGTCTTCCAGACCGAGCGCTGCATATATCCCCCCTTCAGCGATGCCCTTTCCTGATCACGAGCTTCAACCCTGACCAGATGTCGTCGATCGAACAGACCTTCACATCGACGAGATGCAGAGGCTGCGCAACGCCGCGGACCACATCCTCGGTGATGTCGGTCGGAACCTTCGAGGCTTTCTTCGGCCAGCTCACCCAGATCAGGCCATCGCGGGCAAGCAGCCGAATGACTTCACTCAACTTCGCTTCAAGGTCTGCGCGCTCGGTGACGAAGATGTGCGCAGCATCGATTGGAGCTTCCGGCGCTTCCAGAACTTGAAGTTGGAGACCGCCCGCCGCGATCTCGTCGCGCACGGCGTTCGGCATTCCGGACCACCAGGCGCGGATGCCATTCTTGAGCGACAGCTTCTTTGCGAGCGGCGTTCCGGAATAGCCGCTCGTCATGATCAGAACTCCGGAGTCAGCTCGCTTCCCATGAGCTTGGGGAAGAAGCCTTCGTGCGCCCTGCGCAGGTCGGCGATGCTTGCGCTGAAGCCCGGCCCAGTGACCGCATCTCCGCCGGTCTCACCGATAGGCGCTGCCAAAATGTTTGCCGCGCTCGCTCGGGCGACGACCGGCCCAGGGTCGCTGGCGGTGACAAGGACGCGCCCCTGATCTTCGCCGAACATGATGGCTGCAGGATTGGCGGCGCTCGGAAGCGTCAGTCGGACACCGATCGATCCCGCGATCGCCATCTCCGCAATCGCGACCAGCGCTCCGCCGTCGGAAATGTCGTGGACTGCCGAGACGAGGCCTGCGGCGATCAGCTGCCGAACCAGCTCGCCGAGGCGGCGCTCGACAGCGAGATCGACGGGTGGCGGCTGGCCTTCGCGGCGCCCGTGGCAGACGTCGAGCCAGAGCGATTGCCCGACATGGCCCGTCGAATGGCCGAGCAGGACTAAAGCCTCGCCAGAGCGTTTGAAAGCGACTGTCGCCGACTTCTCCCAATCGTCGAGGAGACCGACGCCTCCGATCGCGGGGGTCGGCAGGATCGCGACACTGCTGCCGTCTTCATTCTTGGTCTCGTTGTAGAGCGAGACGTTGCCGCTCACGACCGGAAAGTCGAGCGCCTTAGCGGCTTCGCCCATCCCTTTTACGCAGCCGACGAACTGGCCCATGATCTCGGGGCGCTGCGGGTTGCCGAAGTTGAGGCAGTTGGTGATCGCGAGCGGCTTCGCGCCAACGGCGGAGAGGTTGCGATAGGCCTCCGCGACCGCCTGCTTCCCACCCTCGACTGGGTCGGCGTAGCAATAGCGCGGAGTGCAGTCGGTGGTGATTGCAAGCGCCTTCCTCGAGCCGTGCACCCGCACCACGGCCGAATCGCCGCCCGGGCGCTGTACCGTGTCGGCTCCAACCGACTGATCATATTGCTCCCACACCCAGCGGCGGCTTGCGAGGTTCGGCGAGCCCATCAGCTTCAGCAGGTCGTCGGCGATGTCGGTGCTTTCCGGAATTTCCGTCAGCGGTTCAGGCGGCTTCGGGATCGCATAGGGCCGCTCGTAACAGGGCGCCTCGTCGGCGAGCGGGCCGAGCGGGATGTCGCAGACGACCTCTCCGTCGAATTCCAGAACCATGTGACCGGTGTCGGTGACTTCGCCGATCACAGCGAAATCCAGCTCCCACTTGCGGAAGATCGCCTCGGCTTCCGGCTCTCGGCCGGGCTTCAGTACCATGAGCATTCGCTCCTGGCTCTCCGAGAGCATCATCTCGTACGGAGTCATTCCAGTTTCGCGGCACGGCACCTTGTTCATGTCGAGCCGGATGCCCGCTCCGCCTTTCGACGCCATTTCGACCGACGAGCTGGTGAGGCCGGCGGCACCCATGTCCTGGATCGCGACGATCGCGTCTGTCGCCATCAGCTCGAGGCAGGCTTCGATCAACAGCTTCTCGGTGAAGGGATCGCCGACCTGGACGGTAGGGCGCTTCTCCTCGCTGTCCTCGCCGAAGTCGGCGCTCGCCATGGTCGCGCCGTGGATTCCGTCGCGGCCGGTCTTGGAGCCGACATAGACGATCGGGTTTCCGATGCCCGTGGCGGCCGAGTAGAAGATCTTGTCGGTCTTCGCGACGCCGACCGTCATCGCGTTGACGAGGATGTTGCCGTCGTAAGCGGAGTCGAAATTGACTTCGCCGCCGACCGTTGGGACGCCCACGCAATTGCCGTAGCCGCCGATGCCCGCGACGACACCCGCCACCAGGTGCCGAGTCTTCGGGTGATCCGGCCGCCCGAAGCGAAGCGCATTCATATTCGCGACCGGACGCGCACCCATGGTGAAGACGTCGCGCAAGATGCCGCCGACGCCCGTCGCGGCACCCTGGTAGGGCTCGATGTAGGATGGGTGGTTGTGGCTCTCCATCTTGAAGATGGCCGCGTCGCCATCGCCGATGTCGATGATCCCGGCATTCTCGCCCGGTCCGCAGATCACCCACGGCGCCTCGGTCGGCAGCTTCTTCAGATGGACGCGCGAGGATTTGTACGAGCAATGCTCGGACCACATGACCGAGAAGATGCCGAGCTCGACGAGGTTCGGCTCGCGGCCGAGCGCTTTCAGGATGCGATCATATTCGTCGGGCGCGAGGCCATGCTCGGCGACCATTTCGGCAGTGATGCGGGGTGCGTCCAGGACTTCCATGCGCGGCCCCTTAGCCGCCGCGCTGCGCTGCGGCTAGGCTCGGCGGGTCAGAGGTCGTGGCGGTCGAAATTGACGCCCGAGAAAGTGAAGGTCTGCGGCCGCCCGTCGATGAAATTGGCGAACGAGCCGCGCTCGGGCGACCAGCTGTCCTCGCCGACGCGCCAGAGGTTGTTCCCGATGGCAGTCATCGGAGTTTCGGTGCCGACCCAAAGCCTGCCTCCTCTCTCGACGACATGGGCCATTCCGTTCCACGGACTGTCGTTGACGAAGCGGCCGGCGAGCTTCGCAAGCTGCGGGTTGGAAGGCGCTACCGCCGCGCCGCTTCCGGCCCGAACATAAGTCGCCGGGCCCCAGCTTGCGGCAGTGACCGAATTGGCCTTGCGCTCGAACATCAGGCCGAAGTCGCGGAACATGGGATGCGTCGTGTGGAAGACATCGCCGTCCCATTGCTGCAACGGTGCCGACTGGCCGTTTGCGACGAGCGTGAGAGGGCTGCCCGAGCGCACTTCGATCTCGCCCGCCGGACCGACGTAGCGGCCGACGAAAGCGGCTGCATTGGCGAGCGGGGCTTGGAGCGGGGGCGGCGCAGGAAGTGGATGGCCCGCGCTCGCTGCGGTCAGTGCGTCGACTGCGAATTGCGTGAGAAGGCGCGGTCGATATTCGGCGAAGGCGCTCAGGGTCGAGCTCGCGAAGGCGCCGGCTCCGCTCCCGACATCGACGTGGAAGGACGACGAGAAACTGACCATCCCGCCCGTGTGGTGGAGGTAGGAGCGTCCGCGGCCGCCAACATGCATCAGGCCGTTGCCGTAGCTCATTGCCCGGCTGTCGCTCGGCACTGCGTGCAAGGCGTAGGCCCGACCGCCCTCGGGAGAGAGACCCATTCCGCCGCGGCCCTGCGCCGCGTTGGCGAGAGAACGAAGCAGCCGGGTCATGTCGTCCGCGGTCGATGCGACTTCGCCGGATCCGAAGGTAACGTCGACCCAGGCCGCAGGCAGGAGCGGCACGCCGAGCGCGAAAGGACCTTGGTCCGCGGCCTCGTAGCCTTGTGCGTACCGGATCCGGTCGGCTCCGATGATCGCTCCGCGCGTTCTGGTCATCCCAAGCGGCATGAAGAGGCGCTTCTCGACGACGCGCGCGAGCGGCTCACCGGCGAAATGCTCGACCAGCTTGCCGAGAATTTCATAGCCGGTGTTCGAATAATGCCAGTGTGCTCCGGGAGCGTAAGCGGTCCACAGGCCACCAACTGGAAAGGCGGGCGCGTCGCCGGGAATGCCGGCGACATGGTCGAGCAAGTGCTGAACCTCAATCGCGTTGCCTTGCGGGAACGGGATTGAAGGAAGCAGATCGCTCAACCGATCGTTGAGCCGAAACTTCCCTTCGGCAGCGAATTGGTGAAGCAAAGCGGCAGTCGTCAGCTTGCTGATCGAGCCGATCTGGAAAAGCGTGTCCGCTGTGATCGGCGTCCGTTCGTCGGCATTGGCATAGCCGAAGTTCATGACCGTGCTGAAGCCGTCGGGCCCGGTCACTCCAAGGGTCAGGCCGGGAAGGCGGAAATGGTCGAGATGGACTTGGCCGTAGGCGCGAATGGCCGCGAGCGCAGCGGCGTATTTGGAGTTTTGCGCGAAAGCGGGAACTGCGAGCTGGCAGGCGAGGCCGACGCCGAGCGCTCCGCCGGTGAATGTGCGCCTCGAAATCGGCATGAACAGTCCCCTCCGCGGCCCGCTGTTCAAGGCCGCGGAAGGTTAGTCAAGCGAGTGCGCTTAGGCGTTGCAGGTTTGCGAGGCGCGTCCAGGCACCGCGATCTTCGCGGACGAGGAAGTCGCCGAACCGTCGACCGAGTAGCCGCCAGCTGCGGTCATCGGCTTGCCGGCCTCCGGGGCAGTCACCTGCACTGGTGAGCCGTCCTTGCCGGCCTTCACGTTGGCCGACTTGTTGTCGGAGAGGTAATCGACGGTGACGACGCTGTTGTCGGCGCAGCGGTAGAGCTTGGTCGCAGTGATCGACGGCGGAAGCTGAACGTTGGCGTTCTTGGCGGCGTTGACGTCATCGCCGGGAGGTCCCGAGACGATCGTGTGGCTTTCCTTGTTGCAGCCGGCTAGCGCGGCGGCCGCAGCAAGCATGAGGAGCATGGGGGTGCGAGTCATACAGCCGTCCCCTGCACAACCGCAGAGGCAAAGGTCAAGGGGATGTTCTTGCATATTGTCGAAGCGGGACATACGCTTTGTCGATAGAATGGCTCATCAGGCCGGCAGCAGCGCCCAGCGCATTCGAATTGGATTGACGGGCCTGGCCTTCGCCTTCCTGCTCGTCCTGCTTGGCTCGATCATCAGCCGCTGGGGCCACGACAATAGGACGAACTCCGCGCAGCAGGCAGCTACGAACGAGCCGAGCGAGCCGCTTGCGGAGCTCGGCGTCGCTCCCGGCGGGTCGGACGCAGTCACCAACAACAGCTCAGCCAAGAAGAAATGACTCGCGCGCGCCTGGGCGCGCTGCTGACGATCTGCGCAGTGATTGCCGGCGCAGTCGCGCTTGCCGCGGATTTCAATAAAGGCGAGCCGCCGCCTCTCCCGCCGCGAAGGCCGAGCGAACGACCAACGCTGCTCCTCCTGACCAGCCTGCCGCTCTTATTCAGCGAGGATTTCTCGGTCCAGCAGAACGGCTCAGCGGCGCTGAAGGCGCTCGAGACCCGGTATCGAGTGGTCCCGATCAGCGTTAGCGACCCTGGCGAACTGGCGAAGGGTAGTCTGTTGCTGATGGCTCAGCCGCAGGCCCAGCCACCGGAAGATCTGGTCGCGCTGGACGCATGGGTAAGGCGCGGGGGGCGCGTGCTCCTGTTCGCCGACCCGATGCTCGAATGGCCGAGCAAGCGGCCGCTGGGCGATCGGTTGCGACCGGCTGCCATGTTCGCCGACACCGGCTTGCTCGCGCACTGGGGCCTGCGCCTCGATGCCCCCGATTGGCGCGGCGCGAGGCAAGGAAAACTCGGCGGCTACGACATCGCGACCAGTTCGTCCGGGTCCCTGTTCGGGAAATGCGAAATCAGCTCCGACCGACTGGTTGCTCATTGCCGCATCGGCAATGGGCGCGCCACGATCGTCGCCGATGCCGACCTACTCGATATGCCGCGGCTCGGCCGGGACGCGACACATAATCTCGACGCGGTCCTCGAAGAGCTTGAAGCGCTCGAGCAATCGTGATTCGGTAAACAACAGACTTATCCACAGGCAGAAAGAGCGAGAACAGGCCACGAACATCCCACGGAAACCCGCCTGAGAAACCGCGGAAATCCGGTGTTTCCCACGAATTCCCATAAAAACCCATAGAATCCCATTGTATCCCGTAAGCTCTTGAGTTACCTACAAGGGCTGTAGCGCGGGGGGCTAACCCGTCGATTCGAAGCTGACACGGCACGTGCGACGGCACGTGATTTTCCGTGAACGCTGCTGCTCGCGCCGCAAACGGGGAGTGGACGTGGCGCTAGAGCATCTGTTTCAGGGCAGCGCGCTGAACGCGGTCGATGGAAAGGGCCGCGTCTCCATTCCTGCATTCCTTCGCTCCGTAATCGAACGCCGCGGCGACGCGCGCACCATCGTGCTCGCCAAGCACGAGGCTTTCCCCTGCCTCAGCGCTTACGACCCCGGCTATGCGGCGCTGAAGCATTCCAAGCTCGAGCGGCTGCTTGAGAAGGAAGAAACCAATCCAGACGCCCAGCTGGAATACCAGCAGCGCAACCTCATGGCCTTCGCGGCCACCGAAGAGGTTCCCTACGACAGT
>DASQYQ010000350.1:0-4245 GCA_035639115.1 Sphingomicrobium sp.
GAGCGATCTTCCAGGCGTCGAAACTCCCGACGATCACCCGATCGTGAAGCTGGTCGAAGCAGGCAGTCACCCCGACATGCGCAGGCTCAAGCGGCTAGAGAAGGAAAAAGGCGAGGGACTCGCGCGTGACATCACGGTCAAGCAGATCCGCGAGCTGGGCGAGTTCATGGGGATGACTGCCGCCCTGTCGCCTTGGCGCGCGGCAGTGATCGACAGCATGGACGAGCTGAATAAGGAAGCGTCGAACGCGCTTCTGAAAATACTCGAGGAGCCGCCGCCGAATACGCTCTTCTTCCTCGTCAGCCATGCGCCCGGAAGGCTCCTTCCGACGATTCGGTCGCGCTGCCGTCTTCTGCATTTTGAAGCACTTAGCGATGACGCCATGACGTCAATCTTAGAAACGCAGTCGCCCGGGCTGAGCGATTCGGAGCGTAACAAGATAGTCGGCATGTCGTTCGGTTCGGCGGGCCGAGCGCTGGCTTTCGCGGAGCTTGGGCTCGCCAAGCTGGAGGATGCATCGCTAGCGATCCTTCGCCAAGGCGATCCGACCAACGCGAGGCGTACGGAACTTGCAAACGAGCTCGGAAAGAAGGGCTCGGCCGAACGCTACGCCGCTTTCCTCGAACTGGCGCCCTCGCTGATCGCGCGCGAGGCGCGCGGGCTTCGTGGAGCCTCGCTTGAGCGCGCGCTCGATGCTTATGCGAAAGCGCGCGAGCTGGCCCTCGTTGCACCGCGCGTGTCGCTGGACCCGGCGGCGACGGTCTTCCAGATAGGTGGCCTCCTCGCGGAAGTAGCGCAGTCCGCTTCCTTGAAGCGCTAGGCGCGCGCCGCTAGGTGCGGCCTCGCATGTCCGACCCTTTCTACATTACGACGGCGATCAGCTACCCGAACGGACCGCCTCACATTGGCCACGCCTATGAGGCGATTGCGGCGGACGCGATCGCGCGCTTCCAGCGTCAGCAGGGACGGGACGTGCGTCTTCAGACCGGAACCGACGAGCATGGGCTGAAAATGGCCCAGGCCGCCCGCGATGAAGGGATCGCGCCGCGCGCACTCGCAGATAAGATGTCGCGACTTTTCCAAGATATGTGTGACACTCTTAACGTCTCATACGATCGCTTCATCCGAACTTCGCAGCCGGATCATTATCGTGCCAGCCAGGCAATCTGGAAGGCGATGCAGGAGAACGGAGACCTGTACCTCGATCGTTACGAGGGTTGGTATTCCGTCCGCGACGAGGCTTATTACGACGACGAGGAGCTAAGCGTGGCGGACGACGGCGTGAAGCTGTCGCCGCACGGCACGCCGGTCGAATGGACGGTCGAGGAAAGCTGGTTCTTCCGGCTGTCGGCATATCAGCAGCCGCTGCTCGACCTCTACGCGGCCAATCCGGAGTTCATCCGGCCAGAGAGCCGCCGCAACGAGGTTGTCCGATTCGTGGAGAGCGGGCTCAAGGACCTCAGCATCTCGCGCACCAGCTTCGACTGGGGCGTCCCGGTAGCGGGCAGCGATAATCACGTGATGTACGTGTGGCTCGACGCGCTCACCAACTACATCACGGGCCTCGGCTATCCCGACGATACCGAGCTGTGGCGGCGCTACTGGCCCGCCGACGTCCACCTGATCGGAAAGGATGTGGTTCGTTTCCACGCCGTCTACTGGCCGGCGTTCCTCATGTCGGCTGGGATTGCGCTTCCCAAGCAGGTCTACGGACACGGTTTCCTGCTGAGCCGCGGAGAGAAGATGTCGAAGAGCGTCGGAAACGTCGTGGATCCAATGGTCTTGGCGCAGCGCTTCGGAGTCGACGCTTTGCGCTACTTCCTTCTTCGCGAAGTGACCTTCGGGCAGGACGGAAGCTACAGTGCAGAGGCAATCGTTAACCGCGCCAATGCGGAGCTCGCCAACAGCTTCGGCAATCTCGCGCAGCGCACATTATCGATGATCTACAAGAATTTGGACGGGGTTCTTCCCGCCGCAGGCGAGACACCCGAAGACGTTGAACTGCTGACGCTGGTGCGCAACGCGACCAACAAAGAGATGGTGGAGGCGTTCGACCGCTTCGCCTTCTCGGTTGGCATCGAGGCGTGGCTTCGCGCGGTCTTCGCGTGCAATGCTTATGTGGACGCCCAGGCCCCTTGGGCGCTCAAGAAATCCGATCCTCAGCGCATGGCCGCCGTGCTCGGAACGCTCGTCGCCGCCGTTCGGGAGCTTGCGCGGGCGATTGTCCCCATCATTCCTTCCTCGGCAGACAAGCTTCTGGCTCTCATCGATGCCGGCCAGGCAGGGTCGCCCATCCCGCAACCGACGCCATTGTTTCCGCGACTTGAGCTTCCGGAGGAAGAGGAGGCGGCAGCGTGAGGCTAATCGACAGCCATTGCCACCTCAATTACGAAGGTATCGTAGAACGCCAGGCACAAGTGCTTGATAACGCTCGCGAGCGTGGCGTCGCCGGATTCCTTAACATCTCGACTCGGCAGCGCGAATGGGATCAGATCGTGGGGGTTGCGGAACGCGAGCCGGATGTCTGGGCGAGCATCGGCGTCCATCCTCACGAGGCAGACGCCCATCCCGACCTCGGCGCAGCGGCGCTCGTCGAAGCCGCGAATCACCCGCGCGTGATCGCGATCGGCGAGTGCGGGCTCGATTATTATTACGACAAATCCGACCGCCAAGCGCAGCGCGAGCGTTTCCAGGCCCATATCGATGCTGCCCGTGAGACCGGCCTGCCGCTGGTCGTGCATACGCGAGACGCCGAGGACGACACGGCAGAAATACTCGAGCAGGCGGTGAAGGAGGGGGGCGTCACCGGCGTTCTTCATTGCTTTACTGGCTCGGCCGAGCTTGCCCGCAAAGGTCTGAATCTCGGTTTCTATATCTCGCTCTCAGGCATCGTGACGTTCAAGAATGCGCAGGATCTCCAGGCGACTGCCAAATGGCTACCCTTGGACCAGATGCTCGTGGAAACGGATTCTCCCTTCCTCGCTCCGGTTCCGCATCGCGGGCAAAAGTGCGAGCCGGCTTTCGTTGCGGACACGGCGGCTTTCGTCGCCCAGCTGCGCGGTGAGAATCCCCAGCAGCTCGCCGAAGCAACCACCGCCAACTTCTTCAGACTCTTCAAGAAAGCTGCGTGAGAGTCCGAATCCTCGGATGCGGAACGTCGACCGGCGTTCCGAAGATCGGCAATGACTGGGGACAGTGCGATCCTAAGGATCCGCGCAACTATAGGCTGAGAACGTCGATCCTCGTCGAAAGCGCCGGTGAGCGTATGCTGGTCGATTGCGGGCCCGATCTTCGCCAGCAACTACTGGCGGCGGAGATCGTGCACCTGGACGGAGTCATCGTCACGCACACGCATGGCGATCATTGCCACGGCATCGACGAGATTCGACCAGTGTCGCAAGTCGCCGGCGGTCCGCTGCCCCTCTATGCGCGCGCGGACGTGCTCGACGAGCTCGAGAAGCGGTTCGAATATGCCTTCGCGCAATCAGAATTCTATCGGCCAATCGTCGAGCGGCGAGTGCTCGACGACGAGCTTCGAGTTGGCGGAACCCGGATACGGTTCGTCGATCAGCCGCACGGGGGTCCCACATCGCTCGGGATGCGCTTCGACGAAGGCGCCCGTTCTGCGGCATACGCTGTAGACTTCAGCGACTTAACCGACGAAATGGCCGCGCTCTATGAGACGGCGGACGTGTGGATCGTGGATTGCCTGACGCGCCGTCCGCACCCGACGCACGCGCATCTCGATGCGGTCATTGCCTGGGCGCAGGAATTGCGGATCGGCCAGGTCTACCTCGTTCACATGGGCAACGGCCTCGATTATCGTTCGCTGATCGCCGAGCTGCCTGATTGGGCCGCGCCGGCCTATGACGGGTTGGAGATCGAGCTTCGATGAGCGGACGAGGGCCCGAAGTCATCTATTATGCGATGGTCATCGTCCTCGTCTTAACCTCGCTCGTCGCCAGAAAGCTTCCACTCGGCAACACTCTCAAGATGGCGTTGGCCTGGGTCGCGATTTTCGCCGGCTTCTTCCTTATTTTCGCATTCCGCAGCGATTTTCTGGCATTCGGACAGCGGATCAAGGCGGAGGCCATCGGTTCGCCGATCGATGCGGGGAACGAGATACGTATCCCGATAAGCGAGGACGGGCATTATTGGGTCGAGGCCAAGATCAACGGGCGTCCCTCGCGCTTCCTCATTGATAGCGGCGCCTCCGTCACCACGGTCTCGCGGCAATTCGCCCAA
>DASQYQ010000351.1:0-3135 GCA_035639115.1 Sphingomicrobium sp.
TCGGCTCGACCAATTGCTTGCGCGGCCGCCCAAGGACATGCGCAAGGCGCTGACGGACTGGGCCAAACGGCAGTAGGTGACGATCGGCTAGCTTCCGGTTGACACTCGCCGCTGAGGCCTCAAACAGAAGGTCATGGCCAAGCGCGAAATCGAAACCGAGCCGATGGACGAACAGTCCATCGACCAAGGCGTTCCGACCGTTGGTGAGCAACTGAGGGCCGCCCGCGAGAAAGCGGGCGTCACTTTGGAGGACATCGCAGCCCAGACCCGGATCCCGCAGCGGCACCTCGAAAGCATCGAGACCGCCGAGTGGGACAAGCTTCCGGCGCCGACCTACACGATCGGTTTCGCCAAGAGCTACGCCGGCGCAGTGGGCCTCGACCGGAACGAGATCGGCGACCAGCTTCGCGAGGAAATGGGCGGTCATCGCTTCGCATCTTCCCAAGCCGAGGTGATCGAGGCGGCCGACCCGGCGCGCACGATGCCCAAGTGGCTGGTGCTTTCGACCGTCGTCGCCGTGGTCGTCATCATCGTCGTCATGACCATCCTCAACCGCCGCTCGCTAGAGCAGCCCGCCCCGGTCTCATCGAATGCGCCTACGCCCGTCGCAGCGGCAGCACCGCCGCCTCGACAGGCGCCCGCTCCGGCGCCGGCCGCGGAGGGCCCAGTCGTGTTGACCGCGATCGCTCCGGCCTGGATCCAAGTGACCGACCAGGGCAAGAACTTGTTCACGGGCGAGCTCCAGCCGGGCCAGACCTATTCCGTTCCGCCAACCGCGACCGCACCGCTTCTGAAGGCGGGCAAGCCTGAGGCGCTGAAGGTCACCGTGGGCTCAGCGGTCGCTCCGCCGGTAGGGCCGCCAGGCAAGGTTGCTTCGAAGGTCAGCCTCAAGGGGCCGGACCTGATGCACGGCGGATCGCAGGCGCAGGCGCCGGCGAGCGCCCCGGCTCGATAGGATTCATGCACGGGCAAGGCTGGACGAGGCACAGTCGAGTCGAAGGAAGGGTGGGGAATTCAAGTGAGACTATTGCGTCCGTTCATGGCTTTGGCGGCCGGCGCCGCCATGCTCCTCGCGCCCGCGAGCGCCGTTGCCCAGCGCCAGCAGCCGACTCCGGAGCAGCGCATCGACAGGCTCGAGCGTCAGGTCAATGAGATGCAGCGGCGGGTCTATCCGAAGGGCAAGCCGGCGGATACGGCCGGGTTCTCGGACGATCCGGCGGCGACCCAATCGTCGGTCATCAGTCTCGACCAGCGGCTCGACGCGCTCGAGCGGCAGATGGCTGACATGCTCCGCCAGTCCGAGGAAAACGCGAACCGCCTGCGCAGCATCGAATCGAACATGGGTCAGCTGAAGAGCGACGAGGACCAGCGAATCCAGGCGCTCGAGCAGCGAATGACGGCTGCCGAAGCCGCTCCGCCGCAAGCAGCACCGGCCGAGGCGACAGAATCGACGACCGCCGGAAAGCCGACGACCACCAAGCCATCGACCACCAAGCCCAAGCCCAAATCGGCACCGCAGTCGCCCAAGACCGCGGAAGCCGCGCCTCCGGCGGGCGCGGATGCCGATGCCGCTTCAGCTTCGCCGACCGATCCCGGCGAGGACGCATACAGCCAGGGATTCCATCAGTGGGAAGCAGGGCAATATGACGAGGCGATCAGCACTCTAAAGTCATTCGTCGCGACCTATCCGAAGCACAAGCGCGTCAGCTTTGCGAACAACCTCATCGGCCGCGCCCAGCTCGACAAGGGCGATGCCCGCGCCGCTGCGACGACCTTG
Organism: Sphingomicrobium sp.; assembly: GCA_035639115.1. Classification (GTDB taxonomy): domain Bacteria; phylum Pseudomonadota; class Alphaproteobacteria; order Sphingomonadales; family Sphingomonadaceae; genus Sphingomicrobium. The sequence continues at coordinate 1,778 of DASQYQ010000351.1, forward strand.
CTCTCCAACTATCGCACCGACCCGGGCGGCGAGCGGGCGCCCGACAGCCTTTATTATCTCGGCCAGGCGCTGACGAAGCTCGGCCAGCCGGCGCAGGCGTGCAAGGCTTATGGCGAGCTCGATGCAGTCTATGGCGCGAAGGTCCGGCCCGACCTCAAGAAGCTCGAAACCGACGCCAAGGCGCAGGCGAACTGCGCCTGACCGGCGGCCGCCGCTTGTCATTCCAAAGCAACCTTGCCGCCATGTTGAGAATGGCAGTTGCCCTCGCCCCGGGGACGTCTAACTGACTCCCGCTTCGCGAGGAGACTAGCACCGTGGCGACAGCGACACTCGTCCAGGAAGGGTCCGCCCCGCTCGACCGCTTCCGGCGCGACCTCGACTCGCTCATTGCGGCTGACGCGCCGATCGGCCTTGCCGTTTCCGGTGGTCCCGACAGCATCGCGCTTCTTCTACTCGCCGCCGAGGCGCGGCCGTTGAAGGTCGAAGCAGCGAGTGTCGACCATGCACTCCGGCCCGAGAGCCGGGCCGAGGTGGAGATGGTCGCCTCCTTGTGCGAGCGGCTCGGCGTCCCCCACACAATCCTGACCTGCGATTGGGACGGGATCCCGCTGACCGCAATCCAGGAGCGGGCGCGGATCATGCGCTACCGGCTGCTGGGGGACTGGGCGCGCGAGCGCGGCCTTCCTGCCCTGGTCACTGCGCATCACCTCGATGATCAGGCCGAGACCCTGCTGATGCGACTCGGCCGCGGGGCCGGCGTGAAGGGGCTTGCCGGAATGCGCCGGAACACCCGTCCGCCCGGCGGCAGCGTCGCTCTACTCCGCCCGCTGCTCGGCTGGCGGCACTCTGAGCTCGAGGCAGTCTGCGCTTCGGCCGGGGTGGTCCCCGTGCAGGATCCGAGCAACGAAGACGAACAGTTCGAGCGCGTCCGAGTGCGCAAGGCGCTGGCCCAAGCCGACTGGCTCGATGCCGCGGCGGTCGCCGAAAGCGCCTCTCACCTGGCCGAAGCCGACGGCGCCCTGCACTGGGCGACCGATCTCGAGTGGAAGCGCGCGGTGCGCCAGGCCGACGGGCAGCTCGTCTACAAGCCGACCGACGCGCCGCGCGAGATCCGCCGTCGGATCATTCGCCGAGCAATCCTCATGCTCGCCACCGAGGGCGGCGGCGCCGAGCCGCGCGGCCGCGAGCTCGACAAGGTCCTCGCTGCGCTTCGAACGGGGCGGCAGGCCACGCTTCGCGGCGTCCTGTGCGTCGGCGGCCCCGAGTGGCGCTTCAGCCGAGCGCCCGCGCGAAAGGGTTAGCCGATCGTCCTTCGATAGAAGGGCAGAAGCTCGGCCCAGGCGCGCTCCGCCTCTTTC
>DASQYQ010000352.1:0-2109 GCA_035639115.1 Sphingomicrobium sp.
ACTCGCGCATAGTCCGCTGCGTTCCACTTGCTCGTCGAGGCGGCGCTTTGGCTCAAAGCGTCTTCACCCAGTCGCGGTAGGCGCTCTCGTCCATGAGCCCGTCGAGCTCCGACGGATTGTCGAGCTTCAGCTTGAAGAACCAGCCTTCGCCTTCGGGATCGCTGTTCACGATCGACGGATCGTCCGCGACCTTGCTGTTGCCGTCGACCACTTCCCCCGAAACCGGCGAATAGACGTCGGACGCAGCCTTCACCGATTCGACGACGGCAGCTTCCTGGCCCTTGTTCAGCTTCTTTCCGGTCTCCGGCACTTCGGCGAAGACGATATCGCCGAGCTGTTCCTGGGCATGGTCGGAAATGCCGACGGTCGCGGTATCGCCATCGACCCGCACCCATTCGTGCTCTTTCGTGAAATAGAGGCTCATGCTTCAGGCTCCCTTGCGGTGATAGCGGTGGGGGACGAACGGCATCGGCACGACGCGCGCATCGAACAATTTCCCGCGCTGCTCGAGCTTCAGCGCGGTACCGGGCTCGGCAAGCGCCGCTGCGACATAGCCCATCGCGATCGGACGCTGCAGCGACGGCGAAAAGCCGCCGCTTGTGATCTTGCCGACTTCATTGCCTTCGCCGTCGAGCACCAGCGCGCCCTCCCGCACCGGCTGCCGTCCCTCAACCTCGAAGCCGACTCGCTTTTCGATCGGCCCGTTTTCCAGCTCGGCGAGGATTCGCATCGCGCCGAGGAATCCGCCGTCGACCCGCCGCCGCTTGTTAATCGCGAAGGTGAGGCCCGCCATCACCGGCGTCGTCCTGTCGCTTAGGTCGTGACCGTAGAGCGGAAGGCCGGCCTCGAGCCGAAGCGAATCGCGCGCACCGAGGCCGATCGGCTTCACGAGCTCATTGGCAGTGATCGAATCGGCAAGATCGGCGGCTGCGTTCGCAGGGACGGAAATCTCGAAACCGTCCTCGCCGGTATAGCCCGAGCGGCTGATCCACAGCTTATGGCCGTTCCAGTCGAAAGGCCCGGCCTGCATGAAGCCGAGCTCGCTAACTCCCGGGACGATCGTCTCCATTACCTCGGCGGCGCGCGGGCCCTGGAGTGCGAGGAGCGCCTGCTGCCGCATATGGTCGACGACGACTTCGCCGGGCAGCCGTCGCTCCATGTAGGCGATGTCCCCGAGCTTTGTGGCGCCGTTGACGACGACGTAGAAATCCTCGCCCCGGCGAGTCGCCATCAGATCGTCGATGATTCCGCCCTCATCGTCGAGCAGCAGCGAATATTTGGGTTTCATGTCGGCGGCGGCCTCGAAGTCGCCGGGCATCAGCTTTTCAAGCGCAGCGTCGACGCCGCGGCCGTGGATGAGAAGCTGACCCATGTGGCTGACGTCGAAGAGTCCCGCATTCTCGCGGGTCCAGAGGTGCTCTGCGATGATGCCCTCGTACTGGACGGGCATTTCATAGCCTGCGAACGGGACCATCCGGGCGCCTCGAGAACGGTGCCACAGATCGAGCGGAAGCCGATCGAGGCTTTGCGGCTTCGCGCCCCCGCCCCCCTCGGGGTCGCCGCTGTAAGGCGTGCCCCGGGCCTGAGTCTCGTCGGTTGGGCCGTTGTGGACTTCCCTGCTCATTCTGCGCTCCGGCAATGGGTGCGACCGCCGACGCTCGCCACGAGCGCTCCCGGCTGCCGCCCCCGTCTGTCGCTAGCGCCTGAGAGCTTTGCCCCTTCGGCGGCCCGCCATAGCCGTAGCGACGGCGGGCACTTTCCAGACTGTCAGGCGCGCGCGGTCCTTGATGCCTGAGAGATTCCGGGGGCGGTTGCTCCTTCGGCGTCCGCCTTTCGGCGAAACTCTCCCGTGCGGCCATTCCGGCAACTTTTTGGGCCGCCGGCGACGCGGCGTGCCTTGGCCGCGCAAGCGAGCCAAGTCAACGCGTTAGCGCGTGGCGTTATATTTGAGCTGGTCCTGGGTGAGTTGGAAGCCGACCAAATGCTCGAACGTCGCGTTTGCGACGGCCTTCTGAACGCGGGGGTCCGCCATCGGATCGACGGCCGCTTCGGCCTCGCCCGCCTTGCGCGGCCGAGTGAGGATCTGGCGGACGCTGTCCGGAAGCGCCG
>DASQYQ010000353.1:0-2698 GCA_035639115.1 Sphingomicrobium sp.
GCGGCGCTCGACCGACGAAGGTCGACATGATGGGTCAGCGCGAAGAAGCGGAACCCAAGCTCGACGCTGATCTCGCCGAGCGCTCCGGCAAGCTCGCCTTCGCTCTTCAGCCCCGAAATGTCCCTGACAAACGCGTCTACACGATCGAACATCCCCCGCTTCGGCCTGGCCGCGGGAGGCTGATCCAAGTCATCGCCGCCCGAAGCGCCCTTCCTCATGAGCGCGAGCGGTCCCTTTCCCATAAAAAGGACAATGCTGGGCGCGGCTCCGAGCGATTCAACGCCTATCATGCTTGGCGGGAGGTTCAAATATATTCACTTATTGGTAAGATATTTGACGAGAATTAAATGACGATGCTGTTGGGAGCTTGGGCTTTTCCTGTAGTTGCGTTCCTTGCGAGGCGAGAAGGGCGAGCGGGGTAGTGCGTCGGATCGGCGACCGATTCGCTGAGGCCGCTGGGTCCTGCGCGGACCTGTCCCGCCTTCGCGAGCTTCTCGCCGAAGCCGCGCTCGAGCTCGGCTTCGATCATTATGCACTGCTCGATCATTCGGCCCTTGCCGGCGAGGCGGAGGGCCTGGTCCGGATCGATAATTATCCGACGACCTGGGCGGAGGAGATGGTCGAGCGCGGCTTTGCCGCCGATGATCCCGTCCATCTCGCGAGCCGGCGCGCCTGCATGGGGTTCGCCTGGAACGAGCTCTCGCGCTTCATCGGCCTCGATCGGCGCCATCGGACCATCCTCGCCAGGAGCCGTCGTCACGGCCTCGGCCCCGGCTTCACCGTTCCTGCAAACCTCGCCGGCCAGCCGAGCGCTTCCTGCTCGTTCGCGGTTCGCGCCGGGGCCGAGCTTCCGGTTCAAAGGCTCCGCTCGGCCGAGCTGGTCGGAGCCCATGCGCTTCGCGCCGCCCGCCGCCTGCGGCCCTTCGCTCGGCCGGCGCCGCCTCGCCTTAGCCGCCGCGAGGTCGAATGCCTGCGGCTGGTCGCTCGCGGGAAGACCGACTGGGAGATCGCGAGGATCCTCGGAGTGAGCCCGCATACGGCGCGCCAATATGTGAAGCGAGCGCGCGCCGCTTATGACAGCGTCAGCCGGGCCCAGCTGGTGGTCTACGGGCTTCGCGACTCCTGGATCAGCTTCGAGGACGCAATTCCCCCATATGGGCGAATGGCTCCGCATTGATTCGCGGGCTTTCCTCCGCCGGTGGATGCGGAGGACGCAATCGGAAGAGACTGGAGCGATGCCGCGGCTTATGCGCCGCTGCTCGAAGCAGATCGCTCCCTCGTCGCCTGGGAATGGCTTCGCCGCGATCCCGCCTATCGCGCCGCCGCGGATTCATCGCGCGCGCCGCCGGGACGCTTCGGGCTAGTGGCCTTCGAGGCTCCCGATGCCGGGGTGCCCGATGCTCGGCCGATTTGGAGCGCCTGCGCTCATCCTTATGTGATTTCTGCTCGTCCATCACGCGCTTGCGCATCGGCCCGTGACTCGTTCGACGTCGGGGCGCTCGCCGGGCTCGCGCGGATCGTTGCGGACGCGTGTCGGGAGCATCTCCTTTTGTGCGACGGCTTCCGCTCGGTCCGGCTCGATGCGCCTAATGGGACCTTCCGGAGCGGCGCTGTCGAGCTCGCTTTCTCAATGTCTGGAATCATGTCGGCCGAAGCTCCGCTGCTCGCGCTCCGCCGCTTCCTTGCGCTTGCAGGGAGCGGGCGTTTCGCGCGGTCGCTCCATCCGCGGGAAGTGCGGGGGAGGCGGTGGGTGCTGATGCTCCGTGCGTGGGATGCGCACCGCTCGGGGGCGGGCCAGCGCGAGATTGCCGAACTGCTCCTCAGCCGGACCGCCGGAGAGCCATGCTGGAGAAGCCGCGAGCCGAGCATCAGGTCGCAGGCGCAGAGGCTTGTGCGCTGTGCGTGCTCGATGGCTGCCGGCGGCTACCGAGCGCTTCTTCGCTAGGGAAATCATTCGAGATTCGGGATGGCTTCTCTTTCGAGCCTTCGCGGCGAGCGGCGGCCGCTAAAGGCCGCGGCCGCGCTTGGCGCGCGCTCGGTCAATCCATCGGGGCGGTGGTGACTCCGAGGTCGGGAATCCCGATCGAGCGGCGGCCGCTGAAGTCAGTCCGGACGACGATCAGCCCGGTTCGCTCGAGATGGTCGACCAGCCTTCGAATCCTCCCCTTCGAGCTGGTTCCATATGCCCTGGCGAGCATGTCGTCGTCGGGGCAGGGCTCGTTGTCGAGCGCAGCTTTGGCAAGGACCAGGAAGGGAGCAAGGAGCTCGTCGGGGACGTTGGCGGCCAGCCCCACGATCGGAGCGAATCGATCCTCGGTTGGTCGGGCAATCCCGGCGACAGCCATTGCGAACCTTCGGCGGAAGGCCGGGAGGTCGAGAGGCGCGATCCGGCGCATCCTGCAGCGCACCGAATAATCCTGGTAGAGCGTGGAAATGGGCTGGAAGCTGCTCCCTTCCTCGCCCGCCATGTCGCGAAGGATGTCGCTCAAGGACTGCTCCTGATCCTCGGCGGCGTCTTCGCCGGACGGGCCGGGCTCCTGCTGGCGTTGGTCCTCGGGCACGGGCCCCTGATTCCTCTCGATCGTTTCGAGCAGGGCTTCCGCGGCCACGGGCTCGGGTTCGGGGCGACTCGGACTCGCAGGCTCACCGAGCGGCTCGTGGACCAGGGCGTGAAGCTCGCCGGGCGCGGTCGCGGGAA
>DASQYQ010000354.1:0-3386 GCA_035639115.1 Sphingomicrobium sp.
TCGAACAAAGTCGGCTTCGCCACCTCGATGAATGTCATCAGGTGCATCCGCTCATTCTCCGCTTCGTCCATCAGAGTGCGGATCCAGCCCTTGTCGTCGCACATGCGACGGAGGCACTTCAGGTGATTGATCGTCGCTCCAACCATTCCCGGAACTGCGGCGACAGTCTCGAGAACGATGGCCCGGTGCCCGTACCGCTTGGCGAAAAAGGTGTCGGCGCTGAAACGCAACGTCTTGGTGAAGCCATATGCAATGCGGTCGGAAAGGCCCTTCGGCGCGTGGTGCACGCTAAGATCGACGACTGGCGCGGACATTCTTCTCTCCTGGAAGTTTTCCTCGGGAATTGAGGACGTTGTCCGGCTAGAATTGGCAGCCGTTCTGATCATTACGTAAAATCCCGTACACCTGCTCCTTGGCAAGCTTCGGTGATGACGGCTAAGGGCCGGCAATCCCGAAATCCAAGGACATTCAATGGGCTTCCGCTGCGGCATCGTCGGCCTGCCGAACGTTGGCAAATCGACGCTTTTCAACGCCTTGACCGAAACCGCCGCAGCGCAGGCGGCGAACTATCCCTTTTGCACCATCGAGCCGAACGTCGGCCGCGTCGCGGTGCCCGACCCGCGGCTCGACAAGATCGCCGCGATCGCAAAGTCGGCCAACGAGATCGAGACGCAGATCGAGTTCGTCGACATTGCCGGCCTCGTGCGCGGGGCGAGCAAGGGCGAAGGGCTCGGCAACCAGTTCCTCGCCAACATCCGCGAAGTCGATGCGATCGTGCATGTCCTCCGCTGCTTCGAGGGCGGCGACGTCACTCATGTCGAGGGCAAAGTCGATCCGATTGCCGACGCCGAGACGGTCGAGACCGAGCTGATGCTCGCCGACCTGGAATCACTCGAGCGGCGAGTCCCGAACCTCGTCAAGAAGGCGCAGCAGGGCGACAAGGAAGCGAAGATCGAGGCGTCGGTCCTGAGCCAGGCCCTCGAACTCCTGCGCGCGTCGAAGCCGGCGCGGCTCACGCAACCGAAGGACGCCGAAGAAGCGAAGGCGCTCCAGCGCGCTCAGCTGCTTACCGCCAAGCCCGTGCTCTACGTCTGCAACGTCGACGAAGGAGAGGCCGCGGACGGCAACGCGCTCTCGGAACAGGTGTTCAAGAAGGCTGCCGCCGAAGGCGCTCAGGCGGTCGTCATCTCCGCCGCGATCGAGGCCGAGATCGCTACCTTGCCTGCGGAAGAGCGCGACGCCTTCCTATCGGATCTCGGCCTTCACGAGACCGGCCTCAACCGGATGATCCACGCGGCCTACGCGCTCTTGGGACTGATCACCTTCTACACCGCAGGCCCGAAGGAATCGCGGGCCTGGACCGTCCACAAAGGCGCGAAGGCTCCCGAAGCCGCCGGTGAGATCCACACCGACTTCGAGCGCGGCTTCATCCGCGCCGAGACCATCGCCTATGATGACTATATCGGCTGCGGCGGCGAAACCGGCGCTCGCGACGCCGGCAAGCTCCGCTCGGAAGGCAAGGACTATATAGTCCAGGACGGTGACGTGATGCTCTTCCGCTTCAACGTCTAGGGTTCGTTCGGCCCAGCTCCCCTCGCCTCCCGGCACAGCATCCAGCTGAGCATCGCGGCGACGACTATACCCAAGTAGCTCACCCACATCGGGATGTGGTGCGAACCGATGACGACCCGGAAGTGGGTGACGACCCTTACGATATGAATGATCGCGATCAGTGCGAAGATCGCAGCCGCAATCCACGTGAACGGCCTCGAGCGGGTCACTGGCGTCTCCCCAGTTGCAGCGGCGACTATAGCCGCTCGAGGAGCGGCGGGGAATCGTTGCCGAACAGCCGCTCCGCGCGGCGCAGCGTCAGCAGGACCCAAAGCAGTCCGAACGACCAGCCGCCGATGACGTCGCTCGGCCAATGTACGCCGAGCAAGACTCGGCTGGTGCCGATCAGTAGCGAGAGAAGGATGGCCGCTCCCGCGGCGAGACGGCGAGGATGACCGCTCGGCACCAGGGCGAGCGCGAGCGTCAGATAGAAGATCATCGAGCTGGTCGCGTGGCCGCTCGGGAAGGACGACGTCTTCACGACCACCAGATGCGGCTCGAGAGTAGGACGGGCTCTCGCGATCGAGTATTTCTGAATTTCGCTGAGGCCTCGGCCGACCAAGATCACGAGCAAGAGGCCGAGCGCGAATCGCCCCCGGCCGCGATGCCACAACCAGGCCGCTACGATGAACCCGGCGCTGATCAGGACCGTCGGTTCTCCAAGAGCTGTGAAAATGCGTGCGGCCAGCACCAAGGTTGGATGCCCGCCGGCGTAAAGCGCCTGGTAGACAGAACGGTCGAGCGGCCCACTCCCGAACAGGAGCATCCCCATCCAGATCAAGGCGAACAGGAGGAGCGCGATCGCGTGCGCCAGCTTGGCTGCGCTGGAATCAGGAACCCGGCTCACAGGCTTCCTGAAGCCTCTCCTGGGGCCAGGGGAAGAGCTCTGCAGAGCCCTAGAAGTGCGCGCCGATCCTCAACCCGATGGTCCGCGGCCGTCCAGGAACGATCTTCACCTGCGTACATGCGCCGCAAACGACGAACCGCGACAACTCGTTGCGTTCGTCGAAGACGTTGGTCGCGAACAGCTCGGCGCTGTACCGACTCCAGTCATAGCCGAGGAACAGATCTACCAGCGTCGAGGCATGTATATCTCCGATGACCGCGGCATCGGCCGGTCGAAGGTCCGCCGGCGCCGATCCCTGGTAACTAATCGCGCCCTGCACATGCGCGTGACCGCTCCACATGGGCCAAGTATATCGAGCAGTGCCACTGGCCTTGAACTTCGGGGTGATCGCCAGTCGAGATCCTGAAGGCACCACGATAAAGTCGGGCTTGCCGTTCGACTGCAATCCGCCGCACTCCGGATCCGGATCGACGACGATCGCCGCCTTGCAGATGTTTCCGCTAGTCTTCGCGTTCGTGTAGGCAGCGGCAGCGGTCAGCGACAAGCCTCCAACCACATAATTGACTTGGCTTTCGATGCCGTCGACCCTCGCGTTACGACCGTTCTGAATGACAGTCAGGCTGTTCGGGCCGAGGTAGCCGAACTGGAACCCTTCCCAGATCTGGTGGTAGATCGCGCCGTTCCACGTAACGCGACTTCCTCCAAAGCTAGTCTTCCACCCCGCCTCGTAGTTCGTGAGGAAATCAGGCGCATAGGGCGGCGTATCGGGCTGACGGTTGATGCCGCCGGGACGGAAGCCTTTCGACCAGGTGGCATAGAACATCAGATTCTCTGCCGGCTTCCATTGAATGTTCAGGCGATGGATGTGGCCTGTGCCTTCGCTGCGACGGGGAACGGCCTTGCCATTCGCCACGTCGGCGACGTTGTA
>DASQYQ010000355.1:0-5508 GCA_035639115.1 Sphingomicrobium sp.
AACTCCGCGTCGCGGGGCATTCGCGCAAGGCTCAAGGGGACTCCGGTATGGTTGTTGTAGCTCTTCACGGAACGATGAACCTTGCCCGGCCGGTTTCGGTCGAGCGCGGCGTAGAGCGCTTCCTTGGTGCTGGTCTTCCCGACTGAACCGGTGACTGCGATGATGGTCGCTCGACTGCGCTGACGCGAAGCACGGCCGAGCGCCTGAAGCGCCGCGAACGTGTCACCCACAAGCACATGCGGGTCGCTGACAGGCTTGGAGACGATTGCTCCGGCAGCGCCTGCCGCGAAGGCGGAATCGACGAACTTGTGACCGTCATGGACGGTCCCGGGCATAGCGACAAAGAGGTCGCCGGGGCGAACCTCGCGGCTGTCGAACGTAACTCCGGTGACTTCGAACGGAGCGCTGGCAGTGCCGCCGGTCGCGGCGGCGATTTCGTCGGATGTCCAGAGCGCGCTCATGCCGCGCACTCCCGGGCTACCAGGGCGTCATCGAACGGCAGGATCCGGTCGCCAATGATCTGGCCGGTTTCGTGGCCCTTGCCCGCGACGAGGACGATATCGCCCGCGCGCGCGATGTTGATGGCCTCGGCGATCGCCTCGCGGCGCCCCGGAACTTCCATCGCGCCGGCAGCGCCGTTCATGATCTGCGAACGGATCAGCGCCGGATCCTCGCTTCGCGGATTGTCATCCGTGACGATCACCACGTCGGACAGGCGCGTCGCGACCTCCCCCATCTGCGGGCGCTTGCCTTGATCGCGGTCGCCGCCAGCGCCGAAGACCGTGATCAGCCGCCCGTCGACATGAGGACGAAGCGCTGCAATCGCCGCCTCGAGCGCATCGGGCGTGTGGGCATAGTCGATGTACACCGGCACCCCGCTGCGGCTGATCACGGCGCGCTCAAGGCGGCCGCGGACGGGCGCGACTCGCTGCATCGCCGAGAAGGCCCGATCGAAGCCGATACCCGTCGCCATCGCGAGACCGGCGGCAACCAGCACGTTCGCGGCCTGGTAGGCTCCGATCAGCGGAAGCGAGAGCTTGAGGCTGCGATCGTCGTGCTCGAGCAGAAGCGCCTGACCGAGCGGGGTCGCGGATTGATCGACGAGGCGGATCGAATCGCCGCTTCGGCCGACCGTCAGGACCTTGTGGCCGCGCAGCTGCGAACGTTCGATCACCTCTTCCGACTTGGGATCGTCGGTCCAGATCACCGATGTTTTGCCCGGCTCGAGCAACTCATCGAACAGCCGCATCTTCGCTTCGAAATAGCTCTCCATCGTCTGATGGTAGTCGAGATGGTCGCGGCTGAAGTTGGTGAAGGCCGCAGCGGCGAGCGGCACGCCCTCACAGCGATGCTGGTCCAAGCCGTGGCTGGAAGCCTCGTAGGCGACGTGGGTCGTCCCCATCCGCTCGAGACCGGCCATATTGTGAAGGAAGGTGACGATGTCCGGCGTGGTGAGCCCGGTCTTCACCTGGTCGTCGGAGGTAGTGACGCCGAGCGTGCCGATGGAGGCCGAACGATGTCCCGACATGCGCCAGATCTGGCGAGTCATCTCGACGGTCGAGGTCTTGCCATTGGTTCCGGTCACCGCGACCACGGTGTCCGGATAGGGGGCGTAGAATTTCGACGCGAGCTCGGCGAACAGGCGCCGCGGCTCGGGGTCGGCGAGATGCGGCACCTGGCCGACCTCAGCTTCCGGGCGCGCGACTACCGCCACGGCTCCGCGCTCGACAGCCTGCGGCACGAAGTCCTCGCCGTTGAACACTGCGCCCTTGAACGCGCCGAACACGCTGCCGCGCTCGACCTTGCGATGGTCGATCGCAAAGCCGGTCACTTCGGAATCAGAATCGACCTCGGCGATATCCCGCAATCTCACGCCGGCTCAGTCCTTGCTCGATTCTTGCTTCTTGGCGTCCTGCACGTACGGAAGCACTTCGGACATGTTCGGCTCGCGGTTCAGATCCGGCGCGACGCCGAGCATCGGGGCGATCCGGCTGACGGTTCGGCTAACGACCGGAGCCACGTTCCAGCCGGCAGTCGTAAAGCCGTAAGTTTCGGGCGTTGCCTTGGGTTCGTCGAGCATCACGACGATCACATAGCGCGGGTCGTCCATCGGGAACACACCGGCGAAGCTCGTGAGGTTGATCGAATTGCTGTAGTGGCCGTTGATGATCTTCTGCGCGGTGCCGGTCTTGCCGCCGATGCGGTAACCGGGGGCATCCGCCTTCTTGCCGGTGCCCTTCATCACGACGAGGCGGAGAAGCGAGCGCATTCGGTAGCTCGTGTCGGCGCTAAACACGCGCCTTCCCGGCGGCAGCGGATGGTCCGGTCCGATCTTCAGGATCGTCGGCGGATGGTAGATTCCCCCGTCGAACAAGGTCGCATAGCCCATCGCCAGCTGAAGCGGCGCAACCGCGATGCCCTCGCCGAATCCGATGGTCATCGTTTCGAACGGCCCCCAGCGCGAGCCCGGTGTCAACGGACGGCCCTTCTCCTTCAGCTCGATTTCCGGCTTGTCGAGGAAGCCCATCTTCTTGAGCCAAGCTTTCTGGCGATCCTTCCCCAACTTGTCGGCGATCTGCGCCATGCCGATGTTCGAGCTTTCCATCATCACTTCGGCGATGGAGCACTGGCGTCCGAACGGATGAGTGTCGTGGACGAGATGCCCATAGGCAGGGAGCACCTCGGGGCAGTTCATGATCTGCGCCGGGCCGGAAACCACTCCCGAATCCATGGCCATTGCGAGCGTGAACGGCTTGAACGTCGATCCCAGCTCGAAGACTCCGAGCGTCGCCCGGTTGAACATCTGGTCGGGCGTCGCCTGGCCTGGAGCGTTCGGGTTGAAGTTCGGAAGCGAGGTCATTGCCAGCACTTCGCCGGTATGAACGTCCATGACGACTCCGGCCGCGCCGATCGCCGAGAAATGGTCCTTCGCCGCGCTGAGTTCGGCCTCGAGCGCTTGCTGCACCTTGCTCGAGATGGAGAGGACCAGCGGCTTCCCGCGCCTGTTCGGGTCGATGAGATAACTGTCGAACGCGCGCTCGACGCCGGCGCCACCATGGCCGTCGATCCCGGTGAAGCCGAGGACGTGCGCCGCGAGCGTCGTCTGCGGGTAGAGCCGGTCCGGCTCGCGTTCGATCGCAAGCCCCGGCTCGCCAAGCGCATTCACCGCCTCGACAACATCCGGAGCAGCGCGGCGGCGGAGGTAGAAGAAGGTCTTCCCCGACCTCAGCATCGCGAAATATTGGTCGGCGGTCCGCTCGGGCATCAGCTGTGCGAGCTTCTGCGCCAGCGCCAGCTTGTCGCCGATCACCTTGTTGGGGTGGATTGCGATCGACCAGGCGTCGATGGTTCGCGCAAGCGGCTGGCCGTCGCGGTCGAGGACGTCGCCGCGTTCAGGAACGAAGGCGGTTAGTTCCTCCTTCGCGCCGGCATGGTCGCCGAACGCAGCAAGATAGAGGATTCGAAGCGCGATCAACGCAATCAGCCCGGCGTAGACGAGCATTCCGAACATCAGCCGCTGGTGCATGACGGCGAGCATCTGCCGCCGCTGACCGACGAGTCGGAGCCGCTCGGGCCGGGGCGCGACGAGAGCGGGCTGCGGTGCGTTCATCGGCCGGTAGGTGAGTCCTTGGGTTTACCTGCGTGCTTGTCCGCGAGCGGAGCAAGCGGATCGGTCTTCGCAACCTCGACCCGCTTTGTCATCGACTTGGACGAGCCAAGTGCCCGCTTATCCACGGATTTCTTTTGCGCGGCAGGCGTGCTGGCCGCGATGTGCGCCGGCTTGGCCGCGCTGGATTGGGCGGCCGCGAGGCCCGGCTTATCCGCTGACTGTTTTTGAGCCGGCTTCGCCGCCGTAACCGGCTTGTCTGCAGACTTGAAGGCGGCCGGCTGGGGCTCAGCGGCGACCGTCTTTGCCGGGACCTCGCGCGTCTCGGTCTTGAGGCTTGCCTCATGAAGCATTGCGCCCGGCGTCATTGCGGCGCCGGAATCGTCGGTCTCGGGCTGGCCGATCGTCGGCTTCTCAGGCGCAGGAGCCGAAGCCAGCACGACCGGAGCGTGGAAATCGACCTGCTTCTCAGGGCGGACCAGCTGCGCGAGCTGGAAGCTTCCCTCCAGGAACTGGTTCGCGGCAGGCGCCGAGAGCGCGAAGGCGCCGGCGTTCCACCGCTCGAGCTGCGACAGGCGGCCGCGCGTTCCGATTTCGGTCTGGATCACCCGCATGTCGCGCTGCGCCAGAACGATCCGCGTCTCGACGTCTTCAAGCTGCGCCCTCTCGGACGCGACCCGAAGGGAGACGAGGTAGCAGCCGAGCGCCGCTCCGGCGCAACTCGCCACCATGAACAGGGAGCCGAAACTGCGGGTACTCATTGCAGGGTTTCCTTGCGCGCTGGAGCAGAGGTTCGGACCGCACTCCTCAGCCGCGCCGAGCGCGAACGAGGGTTCGCCGCCAGCTCGCGCTCCGTCGGGGAAACCGGCTTGGCAACGCGCTCGAACGTCGGTTCGAGCGGGTCGACGAGCGCGGGACGGTGGCGCGAACCGGCCGGCGATCCTCCGCTGCGCTCGCGGAAGAAGCGCTTCACGATCCGGTCCTCGAGACTGTGAAAAGTGACGATCGCGAGCCGCCCGCCCGGCCGAAGCGCGCGCTCGGCAGCTTCGAGGCCCTCCTCGAGCTCCTCGAGCTCGGCGTTGAGGTGGATCCTGATCGCCTGGAACGTGCGGGTGGCCGGATCGCTCTTCTGGCCCGGGCGGAAGCCGGCGGCGCGGCGAACGATTGCTGCAAGCTCGGCGGTGCGCTCAACCGGACGTGCGGCAACGATTGCTCGGGCGATCGCCCGGGCGCGCGGCTCCTCCCCATAGTCGCGCAGGACCCGGGCGATCTCGGCCTCGTCGGCCGTGTTCAGGAACTCGGCGGCGGTCAGCCCCGACTTGGACATGCGCATGTCGAGCGGGCCGTCGGCCTGGAACGAGAAGCCGCGCTCGGCGCGGTCGATCTGCATCGACGAAACGCCGATATCGAGGGCGATCGCATCGACCTGGCCGATGCCTCGGGCGGCCAGCAACCGATCCATCTGCGAGAAGCGTTCTTCGACGAGGGTGAGTCGAGGGTCCGGGACGAGTGACCTTCCCAATTCGATCGCCTCGGGGTCGCGATCGAATCCTATCACTCGTCCCGCCCCCGCCGCGAGCACGGCCTGCGTGTAGCCGCCCGCTCCGAAAGTGCCGTCGACGACGGTGTCGCCCTGCTGGATGGCCAGCGCGGCGACGACTTCTTTGACCAGCACCGGTACATGTGGGGCCGTTTTGGTACCGGTGCTGGTCATGACGCCCTCCGCTCTTCGAGACGGAAGCGGGCGATATCCTTAAGATCCTCGGGAATTCGGGGATCGTCGAGCAGCCGGTCGGGGTTCCAGATCTGGAACGTCTCGCCGGTGCCGAGAAATAGGGCGAAATCGTGGATCTCGCCCTTCCGCCGCATCATCGGGGGCATGAGGATGCGGCCGGAACTGT
>DASQYQ010000356.1:0-2044 GCA_035639115.1 Sphingomicrobium sp.
CGCCGACCTCAAATCCAACGAGCATGTGCTCGCCTGCATCAAGCATTTCGCAGCGTACGGAGCAGCCGAGTCCGGTCTCGACTACAATATAGTCGACATCTCCCAGCAGCGGCTGCGCGAGATCTATCTGCGGCCGTACAAAGCGGGATTCGACGCGGGCGCCTTGTCCGCCATGGCGTCCTTCAATGAGATCAACGGGGTCCCATCGACCGGCAATCATTGGCTGATGACCGACTTGCTCCGCGGGGAATGGGGTTTCCAGGGGTTCGTCGTTTCCGATTACACCGGCGACCAGGAGATGGTCGCCGCGGGCTTTGCAAAGGATGAGCGCGATGCCGCCCGGCTCGCCTTCCTCGCCGGCGTCGACATGAGCATGCAAAGCGGCCTCTATCGCCAGCATCTTCCCGCTCTCGTTCGAAGCGGCGAAGTGCCGATGGCGAAGCTCGATCAATCAGTGCGGCGGGTGCTCGCCCTCAAGGCAATGCTGGGACTCTTCGACGATCCGTTCCGAAGGATCTCGGAGAAGCGGGAAGCCGACCGCTCGATGCTCCCGAAGACTCGCGCTCTCGCTCGTGAGGCCGGTCGCAAAGCAATCGTGATGCTCAAGAACGACGGCGACCTGCTGCCTTTGCCCCGTTCCGGTAAGCGCATCGCGCTGATTGGTCCGTTCGCGCAAGGGCCCCACGACCTCGTCGGACCGTGGGTGGTTTACGGCGACGACGCCAAGGCGATCGACCTCGCGACCGGCGTCCGCGCTGCCGTTGCGACCCCCGCCAGCATCATCGTGGCGCAAGGCTCGGGCGTGGATAAGCCGCTTGCCGGCGGCATCGATCAAGCCGTCGCGGCGGCGCGCCAGGCCGACCTTGTCATTCTCGCGATCGGCGAATCCTTCGACATGTCCGGCGAAGCGCAATCCAGGACGGAAATCGTCGTCCCCGAGCCGCAGCAGCGGCTTGCCGAAGCTGTCGCCGCCGTGGGCAAGCCAATTGTCGTGGTGCTGAAGCATGGCCGGGCGCTGGCGCTCGAGGGAGCGGTTGCCGACGCGCCGGCAATTCTCGCCACCTGGTTCCTCGGCACCGAAACCGGAAATGCAATCGCGGACGTCTTGTTCGGCGCCTACAGCCCTTCCGCTCGCTTGCCGGCGAGCTTCCCGTGGAAGTCTGGCCAGGAGCCATATTATTACGCGCACAAGTCGACGGGCCGGCCGAACCCGCCAGGAGGCCTTCAGCCATACAAGGCTCATTTCCGCGGAATTCCGAACAGCGCCCGCTTCCCGTTCGGACATGGCCTCACCTACGGCAAGATTGTCTATTCCGGTCTGGAGCTAAGCGCTGCGACCATGCCTTTGAACGGCAGCATTGAAGTTGCGGCGATTGTCACCAACTCCGGGTCACGCGCAGCCGAAGAGGTTGTCCAGCTCTACATCCACGATCAGGTCGCGAGCGTGACGCGGCCGGTTCGCGAACTGAAAGCCTTTCGCAAAGTTGCGCTTGGACCGGGCCAATCCCAAACCGTCCGCTTCACCCTTAGCGCCGCCGACCTGGCCTTCTACGGTGTTGAAGGGAGAGCGATCGTCGAGCCCGGCAGGTTCGAGCTATGGATTGCCCCGTCGGCCGAAGCAGAGTGTGTCCACGGCACTTTCGAAGTCCTCGCTTAGGCGGCTGCGGTCCCGGCAATCTCCGGAGCTTCGGTGGACCTGCGACCGAGTGGGTTGAGCATCATCGCGACGCACGAGAGCGCGAGGAAGCCGAGCGGCGCAAGTGCTACGGTCATGCGCATCGCCGTCAGCGTGGCTGCACTCTGGGCCGTATTCGGCACGTAGCCGGCGGACTCGAAGCCCCAACCCAATATTGCGGTCGCGATTCCGATCGCGATGCGCTGGAGCAGCGCCGCCACTCCGAAGACGGTGCCTTCGACGTGGCGTCCGGTCGCCCGCTCGCCGTACTCGATCGTGTTCGGGAGCATCGCCCAGAAGACGAAATTCAATCCCACGCTCATGACCTGCATCCCGACGAGGAACAGCTGCATGGCGCGGACTCCGCCG
>DASQYQ010000357.1:0-2182 GCA_035639115.1 Sphingomicrobium sp.
GCGCGATATCGATGAGGGCGTGGACCATCGCGGCTGGGCATAGCCGTGCCGTTGTTAGGGCGCAAACCTCTCCGGCTCGGCAACCGCGAGGATCTCCGCAAAGTCTCCCGCCGGGTCCGCCCATTCGAAGATTGGAGTCCAACCGCCGGCGAGAAGAAGCACTCGGCCGCCGCGCGGACCATATTTGTGGCTGTTCTCCGTGTGGATCGACGAGCCCTCGGGGAAACTGAAACGGCGGCCGGAGATGGTAAACTCGACGTCGCGGGTGGCCACGAGATGCATTTCGATCCGGGAGAGGATGTCGTTCCACCGAGCCTCGTGCCGGAAGGCATCCACCGGGATGTCGCCGTCGAGCTCGCGGTTGATCCGGACCAGGAGATTGAGGTTGAACTGGGCGGTGATCCCCTGTGGCTCGTCATAGGCTGCGATGAGGCGCTCCACAGGCTTCACTCGATCCATTCCGATCAGTAGCTGCGAGCAGGGGCCGAGCAGCGCGCGAAACTGGCGAAGCAGGTCGGTCGCACTCCACGGCACGAAATTGCCGATCGTCGAGCCCGGGAAAAAACCGAGCTTGGGCAAATGCGCGATCTCGCTCGGAAGGCTGAATGGCCGCGCGAAATCGGCTACGACGGGCAGGACTCGAAGCCAGGGAAACCTCTCCTGCAGGTCGGCTGCGCTCTGCTCCAGATAATCGCCCGAAATGTCGACCGGGACGTACGCGGATGGAGCGATTGCATCGAGGAGGATCGGCGTCTTGGTTGCGGAGCCGGCGCCGAATTCCACCACCGCGACGCCCTTCGGAACCCGCGCCGCGACATTCGGCATGATGTCGTGGAAGATCGCTGTCTCGGTGCGCGTTGGATAATAAGACTGAAGGCGGGTGATCTCATCGAACAATTCGGAGCCGCGTCGATCATAAAGCCAGCGCGCAGGGATGGCCGGGATCGGCGCGCACAGGCCTGAGAGCACATCGTCACGGAAGGCTTTGGTCTGAAGATCAAGCGTGGCGAGCAAGGCGGACTCCAGTGAACTGCCAGCGAGCGCTGGGCGGGAAGAAATTGCGGTAGGAGCCTCGGCTGTGCCCGCGCGGGGTCGCGCAGCTCGCGCCCTTCAGCACGAACTGGCCGCACATGAACTTGCCGTTGTACTCGCCGACCGCGCCTTCGGCTGGAGCAAAGCCCGGATAGGAAGCGAACGCGCTTTGCGTCCATTCCCAAACGTCGCCGAACATCCCTCCCCCGGGCCGGGGAGCGACGGGCCCCGCCTCGTCCAGCTGATTGCCGATCAACGGGTCGGCGGAGCCGGCGAAATCCTCCCATTCGGCTTCGGTCGGAAGCCGCGCACCCGCCCAACGCGAAAAGGCGTCAGCTTCGAAATAGCTGACGTTCGCAACCGGCGCTGCCCAGTCGATCTCGCGGCGGCCGCCGAGGGTGAATCCAGTCCCGTCCTCGCTCCAATAAAGCGGCGCCTCGATCTGCTCGCGTTGCACCCAGTCCCAGCCTTCGGAGAGCCACAGGGTCGCCGTCCGATACCCGCCGTCGTGGATGAATTCGCGCCATTCCTTGTTCGTCACCCTTCGATTGGCCATTTCGTGGCCGCTGAGGAACACGCGGTGGTGGGGCCGTTCGCTGTCGAAGGCGAAGCTTCCGCCGGGCGCTCCGATCTCTACGATCCCTCCGCGACCGCGATTCCAGGACAATGGCTCGACGGCGAAACAGGCCGGCGGCGGAAGCTCGCCATAAGCAGGCTCGAGCGGGTTAGCGGCCAAGGTGGCGAGGATGTCGGTGAGAAACAGCTCCTGGTGCTGCTGCTCGTGGTTGATTCCCAGCTCTATCAGTTCCAGCGCAGCCGGAGGAAGGTCCGGCAGCGCCCGCTCGAGCGCCTCATCGACGTGGGCTCTATAGGCGCGGACCTCGTCGAGCGACGGGCGACTGAGCATGCCGCGGCACGGCCTAGCGTGCCGGGGCCCTTCGGCCTCGTAATAGCTGTTGAACAGAAACCCGAAGCGCTCGTCGAAAGCCGCGTAGTGCGGCGCAAGGTCGCGCAGGACGAATGTCTCGAAAAACCAGGTCGTGTGCGCCAAGTGCCACTTCGCCGGCGAGGCGTCGGGGAACGGTTGTATCGTCGCATCCGCATCGCTCAGCGGTGCCGCTAGGTCGAGCGTCAGCTTCCGAGTCGCGAA
>DASQYQ010000358.1:0-2989 GCA_035639115.1 Sphingomicrobium sp.
TCCCCGCCGTGATCGACGTGTCCGGGCCGAGTACCGGATTGAGGCCGGAGAGGCCCTCGAGTGTCGTGTCCGCGCGATTCCCCTCGTCCTTGGAGATCGTCACTTCGCGTTGCGAGACTTCGCCCGTTTCCTTGTTCGTGACGTTCATCGTCGTGGTGACCGGGACGATCTCCTGGTCGAACCGGCCGGCTGCTTGCGCCGCCGCGGTCCTTTGCTGGCTTTTCAGAGCATATTCGTCCTGCCGCTCGCGGCTGATTCCGTAGCGTCGGGCGACCGTCTCGGCAGTCTGAAGCATCGGCATGTAGACGTGCTTGTGCATTGCAATTAGCGAAGGATCGGGTGCGATCCGCATCTCGGGCGTCTGGACCAGGCTGATCGAATCCTGACCGCCCGCCGCAACCACATCCATCCTGTCGGTGATGATCTGCTTGGCAGCAGTGGCGATCGCCATCAGCCCGGACGAGCATTGGCGGTCGATGGTCATTCCCGAAACGCTCACCGGACATCCGGCGCGAAGAGCGACCTGGCGACCGATATTGCCGAACTGAGTGCCCTGAGTGAGGACCGCGCCCCACACGACATCGTCGATGTCCCCGGCGTCGATCTTCGCGCGATCGATCGCCGCCTTGAGCGAGAAGGAGCCAAGCGTCGGTCCCGGAGTCGCGTTGAACGCTCCGCGATATGCCTTGCCGATGCCGGTGCGGGCAGTTGAAACGATCACTGCATCGCGAGCCATTCTTCTCTCCTCAGGTGAGCATGAGGGCAAGCCAAACCGCGGTCAGCGCAGGCTTCTCCTCTTGCTCGATTTCGACGGTTACAGTGTGACTCAACAGCCATTGCCCGGGCGCTTTCTCCTCGACGGAGTCAAGGGTGAAGCGTCCGCGAACGCGCTTTCCCGAGCGCACCGGCGCGAGGAATCGAACCCGGTCGAGGCCGTAATTGACCGCCATCTTCAGCCCTTCCGGGATGAGCATCGCTTCGGCACCCATTCGCGAGAGCAGCGACAATGAGAGGAAGCCGTGGGCGATCGTTCCGCCGAACCGCGTCCGCGCCGCAGCAGAAGCGTCGACATGGATGAACTGCCGGTCTTCAGTCGCAGCGGCGAAGGCATCGATGCGGGGCTGGTCGACGAGGATCCAGGAGGAGACCCCGACTTCTTCGCCCGTGCGATTCTTGATCTCGGTTAGGGTGGCAAGCGGCATTGCGACTATGTAGCCGTACCGACAGGCCGGGCAATCTCAAGGGGGCAGCAGATGATCTTCCATTTTTCAATTGCCGCCGACGATCCGAAGCGGACCGCGAAAATGCTCGCAGAACTGTGGCGCGGAGAAGCTCTTCCATTCCCGATGCTCGGCAAGGGAAGCTGGGTTGCGCATTCGGGCGACGACCGCCGTTCGACGATCGAGGTCTATCCGCGCGACATGGCGCTGTATCCGGAGGAGCTCGCAGGCGACCTGCGGAGCGAACCGCTGCCCCGGCACGGACCGTTCCACGCAGCGGTCGCAACGCCGCTCAGCATCGAGGAGGTCGAGGAGATCGGCCGCCGCTACGAATGCCCCACGCGCCTATGCCAGCGCGGGCCCTGGTTCCGAGTGATCGAGCTGTGGGTCGACAAATGCCTGATGCTCGAGATGCTGACGCCCGAGATGCAGCAGGAATATCAGCAGAACGTCACCATCCCGAACTGGCGAGCGATGCTTCCCCAGGTTTTCAAGATCACTTCGGAAGGCGAGCCGGTCGAAGGAGTGCAGGCGGCCTAGAAGGGCAATGGCGCCGGCGCCTGCTCGGAAGCGCGGGTTAGCTGGAGCTTGTGCTTCTGAAGAGTCTCGACGAGCGCTCGAAGGATCGCGGAGCGATTGGCGGCGAGCCTGTCGGTGTCGCGCGTCGCATCGTCGTAGACGAGGTCGAACGCCAGGCCGCCTCCGCCGGCGCCAGACAGCGCGCAGCGGATAAGCTTGCATCCCTTCTGGGCCGTGACGGCGGCTTCAGCCGCTTCGCCCACCTTGTCGATCATTCCCGCCGAAGGGTCGCCGGCGACGGCCAGATAGAGTGTGACACGCCGCGACTTCGCCAACGCCATATTGTGGATCTCGCGCTCGAGCAGCTTGGTATTGGCCATGATCAGCTGCTCGCCGGTGGTCGAGCGCAGCCGAGTGGTCTTGAGGCCGATCCGCTCCACTGTTCCGGTGCTGTTGTCGTAGCGGATCGTATCGCCCTTCTTGAACGGCTTGTCGAAGAGGATCGAAAGGGCGGCGAACAGGTCGGCAAAGATGCCCTGCGCGGCAAGGCCGATGGCGATGCCGCCGATGCCGAGGCCGGCGACGAGCGCGGTGACGTTCACGCCGAGATTGTCGAGGATCAGGATAAATGCGATCGCGAACAAAGCCACGCTGACGAGCACCCGAATAATCGCCATCGCGCTCGCTAGCGCGCTCGATCCGCTGTCCCGAGCGACCCGGTGACCAATCAATCCGAGGATCAGCTCGCGGGCCCAGACTGCGCCCTGAAGCGCGAAGGCGATGACGAACAGCACGTCGATCAGCCGCGCGACCTTGTGCGGAAGCTCGGCGTAGGTCGAAACGACGTCCGCCGCGGCGAGGACCATGAAGAGCAGGCTGGTTCGCGCCAGCACTCGTCCGATCACACTTCGCCAGCCCCACCCTTCGGGGTCCCTCGCAAGCGACCTCCGCCCGAACTCGCGCAGAAGCAGCATGACGGCGACGATGACGAGCGCGACGATGAGGCCGACCATTAGGCCCTCACGGTTGGCGTCGAACCAGGCCCAGAGCTTGTCCACCCCCATCGGCTGCTGTCTTGCCGGTGAGCGCCGCGGCAATCAAGCGGCGGAGCGAGCCGCCGTTGCCGGCTTAGCCCGCCGGCGCTTGCCGCCGCGCGCGAGAAACTCGAGCAATGCGACTTCCGCAGTCGACAGGCGCTTGCGGCCTTTCGGCCGCTCCATGCCGGCGAGCGGATCGCGGGGATCCGTCTT
>DASQYQ010000359.1:0-8941 GCA_035639115.1 Sphingomicrobium sp.
GGCGCTCGGAAGGTCATGCCGGTGCACGCGGCAGTCGCGGCGGCGCGAGAGGCGGGTCGCAAATATATCTCGGTCGCTTCGGAGATCCTCGGCGAGGCCGCCGCTTGACGGCGGTCAGCCGAGAAGTTCGGATCGACAACCAGCGTGGGCTGCACGCCCGGGCGAGCGCCAAGTTCGTTAATCTCGCAAGCCAGCTCGACGCCGTCATCGACGTCGAGAAGGACGGAAACCGAGTCTGCGGAACGTCGATCATGGGCCTGATGATGCTCGGTGCCGCCATGGGGGACGTGATCATCATCCACGTCGAGGGCAGCCATGCCGAAAGCGCCCTCGAAAAGCTCGTCGCGCTCGTCGAGGAACGCTTCGGCGAGGATTGATCCTTGGTTCGCCAGGTAACCGCCTTTTCCAACTCCACGGTCAAGCTCCTGCGCTCGCTCCGCGACAAGAAGGCACGGCGGGAGGAAGGCCTTTTTCTCGCCGAGGGCCTCAGGATCCTGACCGAAGCGCGAGATAGCGGCCGACTCCCCGAGATCGTCGCTTTTTCTGCTGAAGGGGCCAGGCACCGGCTCGCTGCGGAAATCATCGCGGCGACGGAGGCCGCCGGCGGCGATGCGATTGAGACGACTCCCGACATCCTCTCGAAGATGAGCGGCAAGGACAATCCGCAGATGCTGCTCGGAGCGTATCGGCAGCCCGACTGCTCGCTCCATCGGATCGACAGGACGAAGGCGCCGCTGTGGATCGTCGCGCAGGCGCTCCGTGACCCGGGTAACATCGGGACCATCCTGAGGACCGGCGATGCCGTTGGCGCCGGCGGGCTGATCCTGATCGACGACTGCGCCGATCCCTTCTCGGTGGAAGCGGTGCGAGCTTCGATGGGGGCCTTGTTCACGCAGGCGATCGCAGCGGCGCGGTGGACCGACTTCCTGCCCTGGCTCCGCTCGGGCGACGCCCAGCTCGTCGGGACCAGCCTCAAGGCCACACAGGATTATCTCGAGGCCGAGTATCTCAAGCCCTGCTTCCTCCTCATCGGCAATGAGCAGCAAGGCCTTCCTGCTGACTATGAAGCCGAGTGCGACCTGCTGGTGAAGATCCCAATGGCCGGGCGCGCCGACAGCCTCAACGCCGCGGTCGCAGCCGCAGTGATGGCGTTCGCAGTCAAGGCGAGCTGGCGATGACGGAACGGCGCTTTCCCCCCAAGGTTATTCGAGCATGAAAGGAGCGCTTTCATTTGTCGTCATCGCCGGGCTCGGTGCTTGCGCGCCTCTGCCCGGGCCGCCGCCGGCACCCTATCATGCGGTCGGGACCGAGCCCTTCTGGAACCTGCTCGTCGACGAACATGACGTCACTTTCGTCCAGCCCGACCAGCAGCCGATCAAGCAGCCCACGCCCGCTGTCATTCATGGCTTTGCCGGCGAAATCTATCAGACGGCGCGGATCAACGTGAACATCGTCCACGGCCAATGCAGCGACGGGATGAGCGACCGCGTCTATCCGGACAAGGTCCAGGTGACGGTCGACGGCAAGAGGTTCAACGGGTGCGGAGGGCTTTAGCTTCGACGGCACCGCCGAAGCGAGTTCCTATCGCCTTTGCCAATTGATCAGGTCGAGCACGGCAATTCCTATTTGCAAGCCTATTCGGCGGCGATCTGTGGCGGATCGTCGGCTTCGCTGTCAGTGAGGCTCAGTTCCTCGTTGGCATAGCGGGGAAGCGCTTCGACCGGTGTCAGAACGTCTATGTCACGGCGGCCTGGCTCGATCTTGAGCTCGCGGAACTTGCGCGCGGTGACCAGAGAGCGCGTCTCAAAGCTTGCAACGAAGCTGTTGTAATTATTGACTGCTGTCGAAAGGCCGCTGCCTACCTTGCGCAAGTCGTCGGCCGCCTTTGCGAGACGCTCGTAAAGCTCCTTGCCCAGTTCTCCGATCTGACGCGCTTCCTTCGCCAATCGCTCCTGGCGCCACACGGCCGACACTGTCCGAGCGATCGCGATCAGGTTCGTCGGCGTAGCGAGGAGCACTCGCTTGTCGAAGGCATAATCCCAGAGCGTCGGATCCTGCTCAAGAGCGGCGGTCAGGAAATGCTCGCCCGGGATGAACATCACGACATAGTCCGGTGCATCGTCGAACTGTGTCCAGTAGGCCTTTGCGCCGAGGGTGTTCACATGAGCGCGGATGGCATTCGCGTGCGCCAACAGATGCGTCTCGCGCACAGTCTCGTCGACTGCACCGAACGCGTCCTGATATTCGTTGAGCGACACCTTCGCGTCGATCACCAGCGACTGGCCGCCCGGAACGCGCACCACGACGTCGGGGCGAAGCCTCGTGCCGTCGCCATCCGTGACGCTGACCTCGGTCGCGAAATCGCAATGTTCCGAAAGTCCGCAGGTCTCGAGGACGTTGCGCAGTTGCTGCTCGCCCCAGCGGCCCCTCGCCTTCGGGGCGTTGCGCAGCGCATTGACCAGCTTGGCCGCTTCGGCCGAGACTCGCTCGGTCCCGCTCCGCATCGCTTCGATCTGGCCTGAAAGCATGCCGAAAGCGTCGCGGCGCTCGGCCTCGACCTTCTGTACGGTCGTTTCGTAGCGCTCCAGCCGTTCATGAACGGGCTGGAGCAAAGCCTTCAAGTTTTGACCGGCGTGCTCTTCAGATTGCCTGAAGCGCTGGTCCGCGCGCTTCAGGAAGCTCTCCTGTGCCTCCGCGAGCAGCTTGTTGCTGATTTCGGAGAATTGGGCGGAGAGAGCCTCCTTTGCCTCGACGAGCTCCTTGATGCGACCTTCGAAGCCGCGCTCACGCTCCAGCTGCGATGCCTCGAGCGCCGCGAGCTTCGTCGCCGCCTCGCGATTGGCGTCGCGCTCTTTCGCCACCTCGTCGAGCTGAAGCCGAAGGTTCTCGACCGCCTGCTTTGCCGCTGCCGACTCACGGCCGGCCCAAAGCCAGCCGAGCGCCGCACCGATCAGCAGCGCAAGAAGAGCGATAGCGACGACTGCCGCGTCCATGACGTGCCTCCCCGGAACAGAATGGGAACAATAAAGTCGTTGTTGCTCCAGCTCAAGGGGAACGTCATGGCCTATCCACAGGTTTGCTTTGACGAGGGAGAATGCCATGTCCATCCGCAAGATGATCAGCCTGCACCCGGACGTGCACGGCCACGTCAACCAGCCGCTCGGCGATGCCGCCCACCATCTGATGTATTGCGCCCGGATGTGCCTCAGCTGCGCGGATGCCTGCGCTGCCGAGAAGATGGACATGCAGCAGTGCATCCGAATGTGCCTCGACTGCTCCGACATCTGCGAAGCGACGGGGAAGCTGGCTGCGCGGCGGACCGGATCGAACGAGCAGGTGCTTCGCGAGAGCCTCGAGCATTGCGCGCGTGTCTGCGATGCCTGCGCGGCTGAGTGCGAGAAGCACGACCACGAGCATTGCAAGCTCTGTGCGCAGATGTGCCGCGAATGTGCGGAGGACTGCCGCAATGCGGCGTCTTCGGTGATGGAGCCGGCGTGATGCGCCGGGGTGCAGCGGTCGCGCTCGCCCTCTTCCTCGCAGCTTGCGCCAAGCCGTCAGGCACGAGCGAGAACCAGCTGAGTGCGAACGAGAAATCGATCGCTCCGACTACTAATGTCGCAGCCGCGAGCAATGCAAGCATGCCTGCCAGCTCGAACGCCGGCAATGAGCCTGGGGCCCTTCCGCCTGCCGACTCGGCCCTGAGGTTCGTCGGCGCCTGGGCGAAGAGCCAGCCGGAGTGCACGAGCCATCCGTGGCACTTCACTGCGGACAAGCTCGCGGTTGCGGGCGGCCCGAACTGCAGCCTCTACAAGGTCAGCAAGGTTCCCGGCGGTTATGACCTCGCCGCCCAGTGCCCGGATAAGAAGCCGGAGCCGACCGATCTCATCAAACTGCGATTCGCGGAATCGGCGCGCGCGATGCTGGTCGAATCGAATGTGATCTCGCCGATGGGTTTGATCTACTGCGGAAAGTAGCGCTTAAGCGGCCTTTTTCTGCTGCTCTTTCCGCCACTTGGCGAGCTTCTTTAAGACCATGTCGCGCTTTAGGCGCGAGAGATGGTCGATGAACAGCACGCCGTTCAAATGGTCCATTTCATGCTGGAGGCAGACCGCGAGAAGGCCTTCGATCTCTTCTTCGTAGGTCTTGCCGTCGGCGTCCTGCCAGCGGGCGCGGATCTTATCCGGGCGCATCACCTCGGCATATTGCTCCGGCACCGAGAGGCAGCCCTCCGTGTAGGGCACGTCATGATCGGAATGCCACAGGACTTCGGGATTGATGAAGACCTTGGGGTCCTTGACGTTCGGGCTCTCCGGGTCTTCGGGATTTTCTGGTTCCTGGAGGTCGATGACGAGGAGGCGGATCGGCTCGCCGACCTGCACGGCGGCGAGGCCGATCCCCGGCGCGTCGTACATCGTCTCGAACATGTCGGCGACGAGCGTCTTCAGATCGTCGTCGAACGTCTCGACGGGCTTCGAAATCTGCCGGAGGACCGGATCGGGCGTCTCATAGATGCGGCGTATGGCCATAAGATGGATTTAGTCTTTCAGCTGAATCGGTTCAAGAAATGGGCCGACGTGCCCGCAGCGCCTGGGCAAGGGTTCCTTCATCGAGATAGTCGAGTTCACCGCCGACAGGAAGACCGTGTGCGAACTGGCTGAGACGAATTGGAAATCCTTCGAGGCGTTCGGCGACATAATGCGCAGTCGTCTGGCCTTCGAGAGTGGCGTTCATGGCGAGCACCACCTCGTCGATCCCGCCTTCGGAAACGCGACGAACGAGCTGGTCGATGGTTAGGTCGTCCGGCCCGACGCCCTCCAGAGCGGACAGTCGGCCACCGAGAACGTGATAGCGGCCCGGAAACAGCCGGGACCGGTCGAGCGCCCACAGGTCGGCGACCTCCTCGACCACGCACAGCATCTTCTCGTCGCGCCGCGGGTCCCGGCAGATGGAGCAGGGGTCCGTCGTGTCGACGTTCCCGCACACCGAGCAAGTGGAAAGCTTGTCGGCGACAGCTTGAAGCGCGGCTAGGAGCGGCTGGAGCGCAGTCTCGCGCTTTTTCATCAGGTGAAGCACGGCGCGGCGAGCCGACCGGGGACCGAGCCCGGGCAGCCGCGCCAGCGCTTGCGAGAGCGCTTCAATCTCCTGACTGGCCATAGCGAGAGCGGAGGTAGGCAATTCCGCCGCCTTTCGCCATACGCGCCGCATGCGGATCGTCTTCATGGGATCGCCGCACTTCGCGGTGCCGAGCCTCAACGCTCTCGTGGAGTCCGGGCATGAGGTCGTGACAGTCTATGCGCAACCGCCTCGTCCCGCAGGGCGCGGCAAGGCCGATCGCAAGACCGCGATCCATCAGCGGGCGGAAGAGCTGGGGATCGAAGTGCGAACGCCGCGGACGCTTCGCGATTCCGAGGAGCAGTCGCGCTTTGCCGTGCTGGACGCCGATCTCGGCGTCGTGACGGCCTATGGTTTGATCCTCCCCAAGCCGATCCTCGAAGCACCAAGGGGTGGATGTGTGAACGTCCATGCGTCGCTCCTTCCCCGTTGGCGCGGCGCAGCGCCAATCCAGCGCGCGATCCTTGCCGGAGACATGACCAGCGGAGTCACCATCATGAAGATGGACGAAGGCCTCGATACGGGGCCGATGCTGCTGAAGAAGCAGATCGATATTCGCGGCAGGAATGCCGGCCAAGTTACGGAGGAGCTTGCAAATCTCGGCGCTCAGGCACTGGTCGAATGGCTCTCCAATCCGGCTCCGCCGAAGGCTCAACCGGATATCGGCGCGACCTATGCGAAGAAGATCGAGAAGACAGAGGCGCGGATCGACTGGAGCGCAACTGCCGAACAGGTCGAACGGCAGGTTCTCGCCTTCAATCCCGTGCCGGGCGCCTGGTTCGAAGCGAACGGGGAACGCGTCAAACTGCTCGAGGCCGCGGTCAGGGACGACGCCTCCGGCGAGCCCGGCGAAGTCCTCGACGCTTGCCTCAGCGTCGCCTGCGGCTCCGGATACATCCGGCCGCTCAAGGTCCAGCGGGCCGGACGAGCGCCGATGACCGCAGGCGAACTGCTTCGCGGGTTCGCCATTCCGAAAGGCACGATCCTTCGGTGATGCGCTGGCGGCTGACAGTCGAGTATGACGGGGGTCCCTTCATGGGCTGGCAGCGCCAACACCATGGGCCGTCGGTCCAGCAGACGCTCGAGGAAGCGCTTCTGCGGATGACTGGTGAGCAGGCGCAGTTCATAGCGGCGGGCCGCACCGACGCGGGAGTTCACGCTTTGGCGATGGCGACGCATGTTGACGTCATGAAGTCGCTGACCCCGCACCGGCTGCGAGAGGGATTGAACGCGCTCGTGCGGCCGCAGCCGATTTCGGTGCTTGAGGTCGCGGAGGTGGCCGACGACTGGCATGCGCGCTTCTCGTGCGTCGGGCGGCGTTATCTCTATCGCATCCTCAATCGCCGGGCGCCGCCTGCGCTGGATGCAGGCCGCGTCTGGCATATCGCCGTCCCGCTCGATGTCGACGCCATGGCCGAAGGTGCTGCACACCTGATCGGCCGTCACGATTTCACGACCTTCCGCTCAGCGCAGTGCCAATCCGAAAGTCCGGTGAAGACGATCGATGCACTGGAGGTCAGCCGCCAGGGTGAAGAGATCCACGTCAGGGCCGCCGCGCGGAGCTTTCTCCATCACCAGGTGCGCTCAATGGTGGGGTGTCTCGCGATGGTCGGGCGCGGGCAATGGAGCCCGGATGGCATGCGCGAGGCGCTGGAGGCGCGCGACCGTAGCGCGCTCGGCTTCAACGCGCCCCCGCACGGGCTCTACTTCGTCGAGGCGATCTACCCGTAGGGACTATTCGGCGGCTAGCGCTTCGAATTCCTGGGCGGCGAGATATTTCTCGGCGTCGAGCGCGGCCATGCAGCCGGTGCCCGCGGCAGTCACCGCTTGACGGTAGATCTTGTCCATGACGTCGCCGCACGCGAACACGCCGGCTATGCTGGTCTTGGTGGTGCCGGGTTCGACGATGATGTAGCCGTCGCTGTCGAGCTCAAGCTTGTCCTTGAACAGCTCGGTCGCAGGTTGGTGGCCGATCGCGACGAACGCTCCTTCGACCTCGACACGGCTGGTCTCGCCGGTGCGCTTGTTGCGGATATCGAGGCCGACCAGAGCTTCGGGATCGCCGCCGCCGACGAACTCGACGACCTCACTGTCCCAAATCACGTTGATGTGCGGATTGGCGAACAGCCGGTCCTGGAGGATCTTCTCGGCGCGAAGCGTGTCGCGGCGGTGGATCAAGGTGACGTCGTGGCTGTGGTTGGTCATGTAGAGCGCTTCTTCGACCGCGGTGTTGCCGCCACCGATCACCGCGACCTTCTTGCCGCGGTAGAAGAAACCGTCGCAGGTCGCGCAAGCCGAGGCGCCCCGGCCCTTCATATGTTCCTCTGACGGGAGGTTGAGCCACTTCGCCTGCGCTCCGGTGGCTATGACGAGCGCGTCCGCGAAATATTGGGCGCCGCCGTCACCGCTCAGGCGAAACGGGCGGCGGGAGAGGTCGACGTCGGTGATGTGATCCCAGACGACCTTGGTCCCGACATGCTCGGCCTGGGCCTGCATCTCTTCGACGAGCCAAGGGCCCTGGATGACCTCGCGAAACCCCGGATAGTTTTCGACATCCGTGGTCGTGGTGAGCTGGCCGCCGGGCTGGATGCCCTGGATAACGATCGGGCTGAGACCGGCGCGTGCGGCGTAGATTGCGGCCGTAAGGCCCGCGGGGCCCGAGCCAAGCACGGCTACGCGCGTCGAAATGCTGTTGGTCATCGGGCGGGATTTAGGGTGCCCTCACCCGCCCGGCAACGGCGAAGATTTCGCGCCTAGACCGCCCTGCGGCCCGCGACGAAATTCCAGATCAGCACGATGATGCCGATAATCAGCAGAAGGTGGATGAGGCTTCCGGCCACGTGGAATGCGAAAAAGCCCAGGGCCCAGAGGATGAGCAGGATGATGGCTATGGTCAGGAGCATGAGCGGCTTTCCTCTTATAGATCGCGGAACGGACGCGTAACGGTCCACGCGGAACCCTGTTCCGCGGCCTGATGCCGATCAGACGAGCCGTGATTGTTTGACTGCCGCCTCGATGAATCCGGCGAAGAGCGGATGCGGCTCGAACGGCCGGCTCTTGAGCTCCGGATGGAACTGTACGCCGATGAACCAGGGGTGGTCCGGCCGCTCGACGATTTCGGGGAGCTGATCGTCGGGCGACATGCCGGAGAAGATCAGGCCCGCGCCTTCCAGCGCATCGCGATAGTGGACGTTGACCTCGTAGCGATGGCGGTGACGCTCGCTGGTCATGTCGCTGCCGTAGATCGACCTGACCACGCTGTTGCCGTCGAGCTTGGCCGGATAGGCGCCGAGGCGCATGGTGCCGCCGAGGTCGCCGCCCGCCGCGCGCTTCTGCAGCCCCTCCTCGCTCATCCATTCGGTGATCATTCCGACGACGGGTTCTGAAGTCTCGCCAAATTCGGTGGTCGACGCTTCCGCAATGCCGGCCTGGTTCCTCGCCGCTTCGATGCAGGCCATCTGCATACCAAGGCAGATCCCGAAGAAGGGAATCTCCCGCTCTCGGGCGAACTTCACAGACGCGATCTTCCCCTCGCTGCCGCGCTCTCCGAAGCCGCCAGGGACGAGGATGCCGTGCAAAGGCTCGAGCTCGGCGACAATGTCCGCTTCGGGATGCTCGAACAGCTCGGCGTCGATCCACTCGATCTTGATTCGAGCTCGATTGGCGATCCCGCCATGGACCAGCGCCTCACGCAAGCTCTTATAGGCGTCGGGAAGGCCGACATATTTCCCGACAACCCCGATCGTCACCTCGCTGTCATAATGATCGATGCGGTCCATGATCTCGACCCAGCGTGCGAGATGGGGCCGAGGCGCATCATCGATCCGAA
>DASQYQ010000360.1:0-3946 GCA_035639115.1 Sphingomicrobium sp.
TCGTGCTCACCTCGAATGTCGAAGGGTTCCCGAATGCCCTGATCGAGGCGCTCGCGCTCGGTATCCCATGCGTTGCCACCGATTGCCCCGATGGCCCGGCCGAGATCCTCGGCGACGGACTGACTTCGGCGGTGTCGGGGGCCACGGTTTCTGAAGCTGGCATTTTGACGCCCGTGGGGGACGTCGACAGCTGCGCCAAGGCGCTTCAACTCGTCTTTCAATCACCACTGCGTGAGCGTCTCGGCGCAGCCGGCAAGCGGCGCGCGCTCGATTATTCCGCGGCGGCTATCACTGCCCGTTACTGGGCGCTCATCGAAACTGCGTTGCAGGAATCGCAGGCTGCCTCGGCCAGCTAGCCGAACGCGAGCTGATCGAGCCGCGCTCCGCGAGAGCCTTGCTCACAACGGCTTGGCGCGCCTTGGCGATCGTAAATCCACACAACAGTCCGTAGAGGATGTTTCCTTCGACTTGCCAGTGCGCCATCGTCGCCAGGTTGAGCATGATGAAGCTGGCGTGCCCGGCGAGGAGCAGTGGTCGCCAGCTCGGCTCAGCCAGCAGTGCGAGCCGGACCATGTTGCCCCAGACGAGCAGGATGGCGATGACTCCGAAGGCCCCAAGCTCGTAAAGGAACGAGATGAGTGTGTTGTGGGCGTACATCGGCATGCGCGTTACCCACGAGTCGGGCCCGTAGCCGATCCACTTCTGCAGCTGCGGCGCGTCGGCATAAGCGTAAAGATATTCGCTCCAGATGTAGGGACGCGAGGAAAGGACCCGGCGGTCAGCCCAGGTAAAAGTCTCGGGCGGTTTGATGAGCCCCGTACCCTGGGACAGCGCACCCAGATCGGCAAATCGATCGCGTTCCGCGGCGACCACTCCGCCGACCAGAGCCAAGCCGGCCACGATCATCACGACGCGAGCGAAGGTGCGCTGGCTTGGCTTGACGGCGCGGGGGATGCCAATGAAGCCGGCCACTAGTGCCAGCGGCACGACTCCAAGCATCGTCGTCCGATAATCGGCGAGGTCGATCGAGACCAGGCTGATTAGGCAGATGGCTAATCGCGCGAACTTGTTGAGCCGTCCCGCAAATACGGCGAGGAAGAAGGCGTTCGCTGCGATCAGCGAGAACAGCTCCTCGTGGTAATAGCCACCGATGTAGCTGACGGAGCCGTCGAGTTCTCCCGATTTGGGGATGTTCAGCGCGATGGACGCAAGTTGGTAGGTGAGCGGCTGAACGAAAACGAAGAGCAAGCGGCGAAGGACTGTTGATCCGCCGGATTCGAGCGCTTGCCAGAGCGCCACTGCGATGATGACGAAAATGAAGAAGCGCAGGATCGGCTCTATCGCGGACATCAGTGCGCCGTTCATCAGCGCGCTGAAGACCATCAGAAGGCAGATGATGCCCACCGGCCAGAACGGCCGCGAAAAGAACCGTCGCTTGTCCAGGGCAAAGAAGCTCGTCGCGACAATGATGAGCGAGCCGAGCCCCACCCATTTTATGTCGCCGAACGCATCATTGTAGGTGAAGGCCTGGAGCGAACCTAGTGTGAAACGGAGCCAGCAGGCAAATATCAGGAATTTCGCGGCGCGTCCCCGCGTGCGCATGATGACGTACAGGGTGACGACCGCGAAAATTCCGGTCGCCGGCAGCAGGAACCAGTTGGGAAGCGGCGGCCCGGCGAGCGCGTTGACGTCGTTTGCTAGCTGCACTGCCCTGCCTGCTTATCCCCCGGCGTCGGATCGGTCCGCCGACAAAACCACAGCCACGTCCGACTAAGTCCATCAATATTCCGCTTTTTCCTGTGCCAAGACAAGACAGGCGTGGCCGCGGCTATGACTGCGCCAATGACTAGAAGTTTTTGCAATTCGACGATTTTGTGTGATGAGAGACTTTCTTGGCGGGGCGCCATCGTAATGTGCGGTATCGTAGGACTTGTCTGTGGGCGGAAGGGGACGCCCGAGTTGGTCGAACATTTGGTCGATCCGCTCACCCATCGCGGCCCCGACGACCGCGGCATCTGGATTGACACTGAATCGAGGCTGGCGTTCGGCCATAGGCGGCTGGCAATCATCGATTTGTCGCCACAGGGGCACCAGCCGATGGCCTCGGCCGATGGCCGATGGGTGATCACCTACAACGGCGAAATCTACAATCACCGAGAGCTGCGCTCCGAACTCGAACAAGCGCAACTCGCTCCGGCCGTCGGATGGCGAGGGCACTCCGACACCGAGACGCTTTTGCAGGCCATTGCGGCCTGGGGTCTCGACGGCGCGCTGTCGCGCGCAACCGGCATGTTTGCGTTCGGCCTGTGGGACAAGGTGCAACGCAAGTTGTACCTGGTGCGCGATCGTTTTGGCGAGAAGCCGTTATATTATGGCTGGGTAGGCGGGGATTTCCTATTTGCCTCTGAGCTCAAGGCGCTGACCGCCCATCCAGCCTTCGACAATGACGTCAGCCGACAGGCGCTGGCCGCGCTTACGTCACGTGGCTATGTGCCCGCGCCGCTGTCGATCTATCAACGCATTTTCAAGCTGCCGGCCGCGAGCATCCTGGAAGTGAGCGGCGATGCACCTGCTTCACCACTCGACGAGAGCCCCGTCGAAGGTGCGAACAATCGCACTACGAAGTTGCGCCATTACTGGTCGTACCGGGAGGTTCTCGCTCGGGGAATGGCCGATCCGATCACGGACACGCAGGACGCGGTCGCCGAACTCGAAAAAGCGCTCGTTCGGTCGATTAAGGGACAATCGTTCGCGGACGTTCCCGTCGGCGCTTTCCTGTCCGGCGGAATCGACAGCTCGACCGTCGTCGCGCTCTATCAGAGGCACTCCAGCGTTCCGGTCCGCAGCTTCACGATCGGCTTCGGCAACTCGGATTTTAACGAAGCGGATTATGCCCGCGCGGTCGCCAAGCAGCTTGGGACAATTCACGATGAACGATATGTGACGGCCAAGGAGGCAGCAGACGTCATTCCGCTGCTCCCGACAATGTTCGACGAGCCTTTTGGCGACTCCTCGGCAATTCCGACCTTCATCGTCAGCCGCTTCGCTCGCGAGCACGTCAAGGTCGTTCTTAGCGGTGATGGAGGGGACGAGTTGTTCGCCGGATATAGGCGGTACCGCGAGATGCTGTCGGTCTGGGGCAACATCCGACATATCCCGATGCGCGCGCGCCGCGCCGGAGCCGCTGTCATCGGCCGCATCCCCTTCAAGTTCTGGACCGGCATGGATTCCCTGCTCGGGGTTTCGCAACGAAGTCCGCTTTCGGGAAAGGTCTACAAGGGACTGCGGCTTGGTGCGTCAGTCCGGACGTTCGACGATCTCTATTCGGGTTATCTTGACCAATGGCCGATCGACGGGCCACCGGTTCTCGGCGCGCCCCCGCATCAATTCGCGGCGGACGCCGGCTTCGATGCTTCGAATGCCGATAGCATGACCTATCGGGACGCCGTCGAATATCTTCCTGACGACATCCTTTGCAAAGTCGACAGGGCATCCATGGCGGTCAGTCTCGAGACTCGCGTGCCATTTCTCGATCACGGCGTAGCCGAAGTTGCGGCGCGAATTCCGATGCCGATGAAATTGCGCGGCAAAAGCGGCAAGTGGATCGTGCGCGAGCTTCTTGGGCGGCATCTGCCTCCCTCGCTGTTCGAGCGCCCGAAGTCGGGCTTCTCGATGCCGATCAGGGAATGGCTTTCGGGCGATCTGCGCGATTGGGCGGAAGATTTGCTGGACCCGTCGCGCATGCGGCAAGAAGGCTTCTTCGACGTGGAGCGCGTTCAGCAGCACTGGCGCGACAATCTCTCGAAGCGGCGGAATGCATCGGGTTCCGTGTGGGCCATATTGATGTTCCAGTCGTGGCTCCGGAGCCGCGGCCTGGGCCATTCTTCGGAAATCCATCACTACGCTGCTTGACTCCAGTGACCGCGCCCAATCGCACCCTTCTTTG
>DASQYQ010000361.1:0-3849 GCA_035639115.1 Sphingomicrobium sp.
TTCGTCTCGTTGTACGAGGCCTGGAACGACGACGGGAACCCAGCGCCCACGGCGTTCTGGTTCACGGCGTAGTTGAAGTACTGGTAGGTGCCCGGTGGGATGTGATTCCCAGTGACGGCCGCCAGGTCGTTGTCCGTGGCAACCGGGTAGCGCCGCGAGCTGAAGAGGTAGTTCTCTTCGGCCCGGATGTCGCCTTTTCGGCTGTTCATCTGGCGCAACGCAGCAACGCCGCGGGTCTCCGCCGCGGAGGCGTAGTGCAGGCGCAGATCCTTGCCACTGGCGATGGCGTGCTCGATCTCCTCTGAGGGGTTCTCGAAGAGCATCGGAGCGCCCACCACTCCGGGGGCACTGACGAACGCGGTCAGGAATCGGACGATTGAAGCTTTTCGGACTTTGCTGAGCATCGACATTTTCCGTGTCTCCTGTTGGGGGTGTCCTTCTAGGGACCCTCGGCCTAAGCCGCGTCCTCGTCGCCTTCGAGCATCTCCGCTTCGGCCATGGCGTCGATTTCGGCACCGTCGTGGCCGAGCTCGCCGCCTGAGGCCTGAAGCACTACGCCGAAGCCTTGAAGCTCCGACTGGAGCAGTGCGGCCATGTCCTCCTCGCCGGCGATCGCTTCGGCGAGGCCTTTGACCGCCGCCGGGGAGCTCGTCGAGTGAACCGTCAGGCCGCCGCCCATCTTCGTCCCGAGCTCGCCGCCCACGGGGCCGAGCAGCGCGCCCATGGCCGCGCCGGCCGCGCCGGGGTTCTTGCGGAGCAGCACGCCCGCCGCCACCGCCATCACTCCGCGGCCGATCGCGCGGATCGGCATGCTCTTCGACCCGAGGAACTTCGATTCGACGAAGTTGCCCAGGAAGCCGGCGCCGAGCGCCGGGAGCGCGAGCTTCGTCAGGCTCTTCACCTGGGCGCCCACGTTCGCCGGGTTGCGCCGGTGGCGACGCCGGTTGTGCTTCCGGCCGGTGTGGTGCTTTCGGTGCTTGCGCCTGCGTGCCATCGAGTGCCCTCCGGTGGGATTGACCAAGTACGCGATCGGGTTCGAGCGGTGCCGCCTCCGCGCCTTCCTGCGCCGCGCCTTCCGGTGACCGCGGAGCCGACGCGCTACAGCGCGGCGCGCGCGCCGCATGGCGCCAGCGAACCCGCCCCGCCTCTTACGGCGTGCTCGGGTCTTCCGCTTTCCGCCCCGCCGCTTCTTCTTGCGCCCCCTCGCCATCTTGGCGAGGAACGCCGCCTTCGCTTTGCCGTGCAGCTTGGCCATGCCCCATTACGCTGCACTGAGCGCGCTTTCATTGTCAAAATGGTCTTTTCGATTGCAAGCGCTCGCATTGGCTCAATTGACGCCATTTCCGTCGCTGCAGTGCGTGCGCTTGCATTGACTAGAAAGGCACGTCGTCTTGGTCGCTGAAACGGGCTCCGAGCTCGGACCACTCGCGATCGACTGCCGTGCGGCATTGCCCGAGAGCGTCATCCGCGGCTCGAGCTCGAGCCGCCGGTTCGGGCAGATTGAGCCCCGCCCGCCGTGCCATTCTCCGTTGCTCTCGAGAGCCGCCTCGAGCGGCGGTAGACGGGCACGACCCGCACCGATCGGCCGAGCCGGTTCGCGAGCCGTCGAGCTGCCGCGAGCGCGGCTGCCTTCGACCTGTACGCGCCGAGCCATCAGTCCTCGATCCCCCGGTCGGTTACGCGATAGTCACCGCCCACGATGTGGAGCCGGTCAGCGTCCGGATCGAGCGCGAGGAGCGGCTTTTTGCCGCCCTCCTCGCCGAAATGGTGCTCATACGAGGCGAGCCCAGTCTTTCCCTTCGTCGTCCGGTACACGACAGATTCGAGCGTGCCGAGCTTGGCGAGCGCCTTCGGTCGTGGCGACACCTGGGCCTGTGAGACCTTCCGCGCCGGGCGGCCCCACTGAAAGCCTTCGTAGGCCGCTCGCGCGCGCTCGAGCTCGGAGCCGCCGCTTACGCGGCCGTTCCGCCTAAAGGGCTCTTGCGCCCCTTGAGCATCTTCACCGCGAGGAGCGCGACGGCCGCCGCTCCAATCCAGACGATCGGCCGCTGGAACCACTTCTTTGCCGGCTTTGCCGCCGGCGTCCGCATGGCCACCGGAGCTTTCACGACACCGAAGCCGGCGCCGCTGAGCGCCTGCGACATGCTCATTCCTCGCAGCCTCATTCGTCAGCTCCTCATTTTCAGCGCCGCCGCAATGGCGACCGCGGCCCCAAGCCCCAACACAAGCGGTTGCTTGTACCAGGGAACCGTTTCCGTCGCTGGCTTTCCCACGATCGTTCCTGCTTCTTCATCGGTGAAGGTCACCACTGTGGGCGCTGGCGGGATACCCCATCCCATGCCCACCTGTGACGACAGGATCACCGACGCCGCCCGCGTCGCTTTCCGAACTTACGCCACGCGAACCACGCCAGGCCCAGCCCGACGGGAAGCGTCGCCTTGCCGAGCACCATCCACTTCGGATCCGACGCGTCGCGCGTGAAGAGCCCCTCGAGGCCCTGCACGCTGCCGTCGTCGGCCGGTGGCGCGGAGTCGTCCGGCGCCGAGTAGTCGGCGGCCGCCGGCACGGAGGCGTCCGCCTGCGCGGCCTGCATCGCCTGTTGCTGCTGTTGGGCGAGCTCCTGATCTGCCTGCTTCGCGTCGGAGACAGCGCCGTTGTACTCCTCGGTGAGTGCCGCTACGCGCTGCGCCCATTCGGTGTACCGCTTCTGGCGGCCCGCCTTCTTCTTGTTGTTCGTCTCAGAGGTCCATTCAAGCTTTCGCTTCCGGAGCTCCTGCTTGGCCTTGAAGAGCCGACCGTTCAGGTAGCTGACGCGTTTGTGCAGGTCGTCGACGGTCCGCTGGTCGACTTCCCCAAGCCCATAACCCTGGAATCCGGTTCTGGCGAGCGCATTCGTCGCGCCAAACCCGGTCATCTGAAGCAGAGCCATCGGTTACCCCTTCTTCATCGCCTTGAGCACGAGCCCGACGGCGAGCAGGCCGCCGAATCCGATCGCGATTTTGGCGCCTGTCGACATTCCCGAGGGCTTCGCGACCGGCCGCGCCGCAGGCGTCGGAGTCGGGGGCTTGGGCGCGAGCTTGTTGGTGACGCCCTGGGCGACGCCGACCACCGCGCTTTTGGCGAGGTCCGTCAGGAAGCCGGGAACCTCGAAGCCCATGTCGCCAAATCCGCTGGTTCCGCTCCTCAGGATCATGCTTCAAGGCTGCACACAATGACGGAGGCTGTCAAAATGCCCCCGGACAATGCGAGCGCTTGCAATCAGACTGCGAAGACGCGAACCCGGTCGCCGCGCGCCGCTGCCACCCGAATTGGGTCTGTGCCCATTGGGTAGTTGATCGTCGCGTCCAGTGGCACCTTGAGCACGCGGCGCCCGTGGCGAACGATCGCACGGGGAAAGATGTGGGTCAGCCGCTCACCCGGAGCGTTTACGCCGATCCCGACGAGCTGACAGGGAATACCGATGCCTTCGCATAGGGACGCGCCGAGCGTGGTGAAGTCGTCGCAATCACCGAATCCCGACCGAAGCGTGCGGAGCGGCGTCTGGAACGTCTCCTCGGGCTCGTTCACGTAGTAGACGTTCCTGCGCATCCACTCGCCGATCGCCACGGCCTGGGCGAGCTTGGCCTTGGGCGGGATTCCCGCCTCGCGAACGATCTCGACGGCCTTTTCTCGGATGGGCATGAGGTTCCGGTAGCGGTCGACCATCTTTCGCAGGTAGACCACCTGCTCGCGCTGCCCAGGCCCGACGATGCCGAGCGCGTCGAGGAGCTTTGACCCGAATTGAGCTCGTACGGTGCGGGTCGGCCGGCCCGCTGTGTCGACGTCCGCGATTCTTGCGTCGATGATCAT
>DASQYQ010000362.1:0-14228 GCA_035639115.1 Sphingomicrobium sp.
GCTGGGTTGCGGGACCAAGTCGCCGCAACGGCAGGTGGTCACGCGCGCGACGCGGTGCGGCTTGGGCTGAACGGTCGGCTGTTGCGCGACCGGGGACTGAGCGCGGACGTCATCGGCCGAAGCGAGAACCACTTGCGCCGAAGCGGGCTGCTGCTGCGACGATTGCTGCTGCGCCGGCTTCGCGGGCTCGGCTGCAAAGGCGCTGACGCTGGTGAGCGCGGCTGCGGCAATCAACATGAGGCGGACGTACATGACCGGCTCCTTGGTAAGGATCGGCTCGAAAATAGGTTCGCCATGCTTTCCGAACGGCTTCGATAAGTGGTTAAAAGTGCTGGAAGATTCGGCGCCGGAAGACCATCGGGCAATGTTAAACTATGTTATTTTTCGCAATGGTCGCAGTAGCTTAGCAACCGTGTCGGACCCCCGACATTCATTGACTTTCCATTAATCCGGTACCACATTGATCGTCTTGACTCAGTCAAGGGGGCAACCATGACAGATGTCGTTTCGACCAAGAACAATCGTAAGTTGATTCTTACGACCGCGGGCGTCCTCGCGTTCGGTGTAGCGGCGTACGGGCTCGGGCGCATTTATCCGCCGCTCGGTCCGAGTCAGGGTACCGTCGGGCCGGCTCAGCGCTACGTATCGGCGCAGGTCGGCGAAGGCGATGTGACGCTCGGCGACACGTCGGTTCCGGAGCTGATGCAAAGCGACGCCTTCGAGCTGATGGTCCATAATCCCGAGTTCCGAGCACTTGCTGCAAGCCCGGGCTTCAGGGCCTTGAGCGGCCATCCGGAAGTATTATCGGCGATCCTCAACAATCCGCAGTCCTTCAGCGCTCTGGCGAAGCAGCCGGCGGCGTTCGACGGCCTCGTCCAGGCCGCTCAGAAGGCGTCGCAGCTCGGCTCCAAGTCGCATGACTCGAACGCCCAGCTGATGAGCGCCATCACCGGCCATTCGCAGGCGTTCCTGGGGCTTGCCGGCCATCCCGACGCACTCCAGGCGATCTTGGCCGATCCGGCTGCGTTCGGCCGCTTCGCGCATGACTCCCACTCGTTCAGCGACGCGGCTTCCAAGGCGAACGACGCTCTCTTGAGCAAGAATGCAGCGGCGTTCCAGAAGCTCGCCAGCGACGGCGTCGCGATGAAGGCGATTTCCGCCGATCCGCGCGTGTTCAGCTCGATCGCTGCGAATGCCGGCGCGTTCAAGGGACTCTCTGCCAATCCAGCGGCGCTTCAAGGCCTGATCCAGAGCGCTGCATCGGCCGCTCACCAACTTCAGCTGGCAGGCGTTTCCAGCGAGGGCATCGCGGCCATTTCCGCCAACCCGTCGGCCTTCTCGCTACTCGCTGGCCAGCCCGAGGCGCTGAAGGCGATTTCGGGGCATTGGGAGGCATTCGCAGGCCTCGCCGGCCACCCGGACGCGATGAAGGCGATCCTCGCAAACCCGGCGGCGTTCAGCCACTTCGCTCATGATTCTCACTCGTTCAGCGATGCGGCCTCGAAAGCGAGCGACGCCATAATGAGCAAGAATTCGGCCGCCTTCCAGAAGCTCGCGAGCGACGGCGTGGCGATGAAGGCGATCTCGGCGGATCCGAGGGTGTTTCAAGCGATCAGCGCCAATGCGAGTGCCTTCAAGGGCATCTCGAGCAACGCCAGCATGCTGAACCCGCAGTTCCTGTCGGCGATCGGCCGCAACGCCTCGGCATTCGGCAACCTTGCGAACAATGGAACGCAGCTGAGCGCTGCCTCGAAGGCCTTGCAAGCGTTCGACGCCCATTCGCTCCTCGCGTCACAGGCAGCGGCGGGGCAGATCAATGCAGGCGTGTCGCAGGCGATCCTCGCCAATCCGCAGGCTTATTCGGCGATCATGGCCAATCCGAGCGCGTTCGAGGCGATCAGCCGAAACTCGGCGGCGCTGGCAAGCCTGTCGTCGAACCAGAAAGCCTGGGCTGCGATCGCCGCCCAACCGAACCTTGCCGCGTTGATGGCCAATCCGAGCTTCTCGGCGGCGCTCAACCAGGCGGGAGTATCTCAAGGGCATTCCGACTGATGTAGCGGTCGGGGGAGGGGGCCGCAGATGGGGGAGTGTTTCGGCGGGCGCCGCCTTGTGCTTACGACGGCGGCGCTCGTTCTCACCAGTTGCGCGAGCATGGCGCTCGCTCAGACCCCAGCCAAGCAGCCCCCTCCACCGCCCCAACCTGACTCGACGACCGAGGTCGAAAAGCCCGATGCGGTCCCGCCGCAGCCGCAAGGCACGCCTCCAGCCGAACCGGTCACCCCGGCGCCGACCAAACCCAACGCGCCGGAGCAGGAGAGCCCGAAGCATGTCCCGCAGGACGCTTCCGGCTTTCACCTCTCAACGCTCGAGACGAAGGATCTCACCCTTCTCTACATCGACCCGATCCAGACCTACCTCACGCCCTATATCGGCCGGGCTTTCGAGAACTCGCTCGCCTTCCACGAAAAGAACCTGAACTGGAAGCCGTGGGAGCCGGTGACGATCCTGCTCAAGGATTTCGCCGACTACGGCAATGCTGCGGCGCTTGGGTCTCCAAGCGACATGGTTCTGCTCGATGTCGCTCCGCTGTCGCTGTCGATGGAGACCTTCTCGCCAGGCGAGCGCTTCTTCACTCTGATGAACCACGAGCTCACTCACGTCGGCACGATCGACGCGTGGAACTCGCGTGACGCAGGCTGGCGGCGCTTCTTTGGCGGCAAGCCGGCACCGATCCAGAAGCACCCGATCTCCATCCTCTACAATTATCTGACGACCCCCCGGAACCTGACTCCGCGCTGGTACATGGAGGGAAGCGCAGTCTTCATGGAAACTTGGATGGCTGGCGGGCTCGGCCGGGCCCAGGGCGGCTATGACGAGATGGTCTGGCGCGCCAAGGTCCACGACAATTCGCGCTTCTTCTCGCCACTCGGCCTCGAAAGCGAAGGAACTCAGATCGACTTCCAGGTGGGCGCGAACTCCTACCTCTACGGTACGCGCTTCATGTCCTACCTGGCGCTGACCTACGGGCCCGAAAAGGTCGTCGAATGGCTTCGCCGCTCGCCGGATTCAAAGGCCTATTACGCAAACCAGTTCAAGCACGTCTTCGGCAAATCCCTGGACTCCGTTTGGAACGACTGGATCGGGTTCGAGCATGGATACCAGCAGGACAATCTCGCGCGGCTTGCGCAATATCCGCTGACCGAGCCGAGGCACCTCTCGCCGCACGCGCTCGGATCCATGTCTCGCGGATTCGTCGATGAAAAGACGAACAGCCTCATCGCCGCTTTCCGCTATCCCGGCCGAATCGGCTTCCTCGGCAAGATGGACCTAGCGACCGGCAAGGTCACGCATCTGACCGACCTTGATGGAATGATGCTCTACAAGGTCACTAGCGTCGCCTTCGACCCGTCCAGCCGAACCGCCTTCTACACCAACGAAAATTACGCCTATCGCGACATCAACGCGATCGACGTCGATACCGGCAGGCAGCGCCGTTTGCTGACCGACGCGCGGATCGGCGATCTCGCGTTCGATGCAGCCGACAAGAGCTTGTGGGGAATCCGCCACCAGGACGGCTTCGTGACCTTGGTCCGGATTCCCCCGCCCTACACCAGCTTCAACCAGATCAAGACCTTCCATTATGGCGAGATATTGTTCGACCTCGACATTTCGCCGGACGGCCAGCTGATCTCCGCATCCTACGGCGGCGTCGACGGGAAGCAGTCGGTCAAGGTGTGGAAGATTGCCGATATCGAAAACGGCGATTCCGACGATCCGGTCACCACCCTTTCACTCGCCCCTTCAGTGCCGGAGATGTTCACCTTCACTGCGGACGGGAAAGCGCTGCTCGGCAACGCTTATTACACCGGCGTCTCCAACATTTACCGGCTCGATATAGCGAGCGGGAAATGGGACGTGCTTACCAACGCAGCGACCGGCTTCTTCCGCCCGCAGCTGCGCCCCGACGGAAGCCTGCTCGTCTATGATTACACCGGCGAGGGCTTCAACCCGTCGATCGTTCAGCCGCAGGTCCGCCAGGATCTCGGAACCATCAACTTTTTGGGCACCCAAGTCGTCAACGCCCATCCCGAGCTCAAGACTTGGGGCGTCGGCTCGCCGGCCAAGGTCCCGCTCGATGCGCTGATCACAAGCGAAGGTAGCTACGATCCGTTCAAGCGGATGCGCTTCGACGGTCATTATCCGATCGTCTCGAGCTACGATCAAAAGCCTTCGATCGGCTATTACTTCCACATTGCCGACCCGCTTCAGTTTCGGCAGTTCAGCGCCGACTTAAGCATTTCGCCCTACCATGTTCACGGCGGAGAGCGGCTACATGTCGATGCCGAATATCAGACTCCGAACTGGAAGCTGACCTACTGGCACAACCTGTCCGACTTCTACGATCTGTTCGGACCCGTCCTTCGCAGCCGCAAAGGCGATGCGGGCATCGTCAGCTACACCAAGCCGTTGATTTACGATCCGCCGCGGCAGCTCGACCTGTTCGGCTCCTTCGCCGCTTATTTCGGCCTCGACCAGCTTCCGGGAGCGCAGAACGTCCTTGGGCCCAAGGACCTGCGCTCGGGCGAGATCGGCCTCAAATATACCAACACCACGAAGGCGCTCGGCGGAGTCGACCACGAGAAGGGAATCGAGGGCGAGATCGCAATCGGAAGCGACCAGGCCCAGCACAATTGGTACCCGCGAATTTACGGCAGCCTAAGCGGCGGCTTGCCCCTTCCCTTCCCCAACAGCTCGGTGTGGCTCTACGGCCACGCCGGCATGGTCGGAGGCCCGCGAGAGGACGCTCTCGCCGCTTATTATTTCGGCGCCTTCCGCAACAACTATGTCGATAACCGCCCGGAGAAGCGATACCGCGAGCTCGAGAGCTTCCCCGGCTTTGATATCGACGAGATCGCCGCCCGAAGGTTCGCCAAGCTCACCGGCGAAGTGAACCTCCCGCCGGTGCGGTTCGCCGAAATCGGAACGCCGTCATTCTACCTCAGCTACGTGCGCCCGGCTCTGTTCGGCGGCGGAATGGCGACTGAGGGGCAGGACGGCCAGGGACATCATTATTACGACATTGGCGCGCAGCTCGATTTCGCCTTCACGGTTGCGTTACGGCTTCCAATGGTTTTCTCTGTCGGAGCGGCGAGTGGATGGGCCGACGGTAATCATCGGAAGAACGAGTGGCTTGCTTCATTGAAGGTCATGTAGCGCCATGCCTGAGTTGCTGATCCAGGCCACCCACTGGGGCCTCGCGTTGGTTCCTGTCCTGGTGCTTCTTGCCATCTTCGTGTGGCTCGATGCGTTCAAGCTGATGACGCTGGGCGAAATATTCGTCCTTCTCGGGCTCGGCGCATTGGCGGCAGGACTGTCCTGGCCGGTCAGCGGCAGCCTACTCGACACCTTGCCGATCGGCTTTTCCAACTATAGCCGCTTCGTCGCCCCCTGGATCGAGGAAGCGATCAAGGGCGTCATCGTCATCGGCCTCTTCCGATTCAACCGCATCGGCTACAAGCTTGACGCCGTCATTTCCGGGTTCGCGATCGGGGCCGGCTTCTCCGTCGTGGAGAACATCATCTATCTGACCAGCTTCCCGACCTACGGCGCAGGCACTTGGCTGGTCCGCGGCGTCGGGACCGCAGTCATGCACGGCACGACGCTCGCGATCCTCGCGGCCACGGCCCACGAATTCGCCGAGCGGGAAACACGCGAAGCTGCCGCCGATTT
Source organism: Sphingomicrobium sp. (assembly GCA_035639115.1). Classification (GTDB taxonomy): domain Bacteria; phylum Pseudomonadota; class Alphaproteobacteria; order Sphingomonadales; family Sphingomonadaceae; genus Sphingomicrobium. Next base: position 5,731 of record DASQYQ010000362.1, read on the forward strand.
CGACTTCAGCCTGCTGTGGTTCGTTCCCGGCTATCTCATCGCCGTTGCACTGCACACGGCCTTCAACCAGTTCCCTGACAAGCCGCTCCTCGCGATGCTTGGCGCAATCGTCCTCGCCCCGATCGCACTGATCGGAATCTTCTATTTCGGGACTGCTGAGGCCGAACGCTGGCTGGTCGCCGAACATGCCGAGCATAAGGCGCAACTTGAAATATTGCGTTCGGGTAAGTGGCCGGACAGCCCGGCCGGCCGAAAGATCGCCTCACTCGCGGACAGGGTCGGTCCGCAAGCAGGCAAGCGCATGCGCCGCTACTGGGAACTCATGGCCTGGATCGTCGCCGAGGCCGAGGAGACGATGATGGAAGAGGAGGCGGGAGAAGTAGAATTCGATCCGACGGAAATCCGCTCAACCTTCGCCGAGCTCGCCGGCCTCAAGCAAGCGCTCGGCAAGAGCACCTTCGCCGCCTTCAACGCCCTCCTCCCCTTCAGCCGCAACGATTATTGGGAAGTATCGGAAATGAAGCAGCGGCTGAGGAGCCATGACCGATAAGAAACGGCCGACCTCGCAAGATCACCCCGGAGCCAGCCGACTAACCCCCGAGACTCTCACTCAAACTATTGGTATTCAAGGCTGAAGAGGGGCTTTGGTCGATGGACGTTTTCGTCTCCTATGCGCGACCTGACGAAGCCCATGCCGCGCGCGTCGCCGACGCACTGCGCTGCGATGGATATGATGTCTGGCGCGATGACGAGCTTCCCGCTCATCGCGCCTATGCCGAGGTCATCGAGGAGCGGCTGAAGTCGGCGAAAGCGGTGATCGTCCTATGGTCCGCGGAAGCGACGAAGTCGCAATGGGTGCGAGCGGAGGCGGACACGGCGCGGGGTTCGGGAACGCTCGTCCAGGCTACGCTCGACGGAAGCATTCCGCCGCTGCCCTTCAACCAGATCCAATGTGCCGACCTGTCCGCCTGGGACGGCGGCGCGGACAACCATGGTTGGCACAAGCTGAAGGCTAGCATCCGCTCGCTTGCGGGAGCGGCCCCGTCCGAAACCGCCAAGCCCCGGCGCGGAACGCACCAATTGTGCATCTGCGTGCTCCCATTCCAGAACATGAGCGGGGACTCCGAGCAGGAATATTTCAGCGACGGAATCAGCGAGGACATCACCACCGACCTGTCGAAAATCTCAGCGCTTGGAGTCGTCGCCCGCAACACGGCCTTTACCTTCAAAGGCCACTCGGTCGACGTCCCGGAGGTCGCCCGCAAGCTCGGCGTCAGCCATGTTCTCGAGGGCAGCGTCCGCAAAGCCGGCGGGCGAGTGAGGATCAACGCGCAGCTGATCGACGGCGCGACTGGCGAGCATGTCTGGGCCGAGCGCTACGACCGCGACCTTGAGGACATCTTCAAGATCCAGGACGAGATTTCGCAGGCCATCGTCGAGGCGTTGAAGGTCAAGCTCCTGCCGCAGGAAAGGAAGGCAATCAAACAACGCGGCACGAACAGCGCCGAAGCCTATAATTTCTACCTGTTGGCGCGCCAATATTGGGTGACCGGAAATCACGGCGATCCGCGCCGCGAAGAGCGCGTGATGCGGATCAGCAGCAAGGCGGTCGAGATCGATCCTTATTATGCGGACGCCTGGGCGCTCCTTTCGATCGCCCAGTCCAACCTGCGCTACGGCTTCGGCTACGAAGTCGATGACGGAGTCGCGGCCGCGCACACCGCGCTCGCGATCAATCCGGCCCTTGCGGAAGCCCATTGCGCAATGGCGCGGCGGCTCGAGGCGAAAGGACGCGACGAGGAGGCATTGGCTGAGCTTCAGAAGGGAATAAGGCTCGACCCGGATTCATGGGAGCTCAACAAGGCTCTCGCCAACTTCCTGATCTGGCGCGGGAAGGTCGCCGAGGCGCGCGATCATTTCGAAAAGGCGACCGAGCTAATGGAAGGCGATTTCCACGCCTGGGGCATGCTGACGACCTGCTACTTCGGCCTCGGCGACAGGCAATCCGCGAAGGAATCGGCGAAGATGACTCTTCGCCAGGTCGAGCAGGTTCTTGCGCAGGACCCGAGCAACGGCGCAGCGATCAGCTTTGGAGTTAGCGCTCTTGCAGCTCTTGGAGAGCAAGATCGCGCTCGAGAGTGGATGGAACGCGCGCTTCTGATCGACCCCGACAACCTCAACATGCGCTACAATTTCGCCTGCGCCTACGCGCGCGACCTCGGCGATCGGGATGCGGCGATCCGAATGCTCGATTCTTCGCTGTCGCGGCTGAAAGGAACGATCGGAAACGCCGAGTTCGACCCCGACTTCGACAGCATCCGCGACGATCCTCGATTCAAGAAGATCATCGCCGACGCTAAAGAACGCCTCGGAATCGGCGGATGCGCCGCAGCTTCCGCACCGTCACAAGCGACGCGCACCGCTTAAAGTCGCGGCCCTCAATCCAAATCGTCGACGACAAAGAAGTTTGCCGAACAGGACCAACTGTTCGTAATCACAGCCGACCCATGGCCGCTCGATACCTTCAGATCCTGCCCGGATTGATCGTCTGCATTTTGATCGCGGCGGCAGGTTACGCCTGTCAGCAGCTGGAACTGATCGTTGCGGGCCGTTCCTGGTTCGAAGCGTTGGTGTTGGCGATCCTGATCGGTGCGGCGGTCCGTACGGTCTGGACCCCGGGACCGAGGTGGAAGCCGGGAATCAACTTCAGCGCGAAGCTGCTCCTGGAAATCGCGGTGTTGCTGCTTGGTGCGAGCGTCAGCGCCGCGACCATCTTATCCGCCGGCTGGATCCTCCTGGTGTCGATCCTTGGAATCGTCGCGGGGGCGATCCTGCTCAGCTTCAGCATCGGCCGAATCCTCGGCTTGTCCAAGCGAATGGCGATCCTCGTCGCCTGCGGCAATTCGATCTGCGGAAATTCCGCGATCGCCGCAGTCGCGCCGGTGATCGGAGCCGATGGCGACGACGTCGCATCGTCTATTGCCTTCACTGCGGTCCTCGGTGTTGTCGTGGTCCTGATCCTCCCGCTGATCGGGGCCGCACTTGGGATGAGCGAGCTCGCCTACGGCGCCCTTGCCGGTCTCACCGTCTACGCAGTCCCGCAAGTGATTGCCGCTACTGCTCCCATAGGCGTGAAAGCCGTGCAGATCGGAACATTGGTCAAACTCATCCGAGTCTTGATGCTCGGGCCTGTCTGCCTCGTGCTTTCGCTGATGACGGCGCGGTTGCGCGAGGAGACCGACGAGCCGGCGCCGAACGTCACCGCCGGTGACCGCCCTCGCGCCGGGCGGCCGGCGCTTCACCAGCTCGTTCCCTGGTTCATCATCGGCTTCCTGGTCATGGTCGCGCTGCGCTCGGCCAATCTCATTCCCGAAGCAGCCCTCGGCCCGATCGGAGACGCAGCCACGATCTTCACCGTCATCTCGATGGCCGCGCTTGGGTTGGGCGTCGATTTCCGAACGGTGTCGAAGGCAGGAGGGCCGGTCACACTAACCGTCGTCCTGTCATTGCTTGCACTCGGGTCGGTCAGCTTCGTCCTGGTTCGGTCGCTCGGCCTTTAGCAAAGGCTATTGCGGCTGCTGCACCTGGACGTTCGTCGTGTTCGCTTGCCCGTTCGAGGGGTCGGGGATCGTTACGTAGACGACGGTATCCCCCTCATATTGCGGCTGATACCAGGAACCGCCGCACGAATAATAAGTGTAGCCTCCCCAGGGATAGGGCGGACACCCCGGCGGAAGCGCGTAATAAGATGCGCCGATTGCCGCGGCCGTCATTCCGGCAACTGCGCCAACCGCAACTCCCGCAGCAACCGGATGGTCCACCCAGCCGCCCCACCGTTCGCCGGAACCGCCGCATCCCGGACAGTTGATGTTGACGTCGCCAGTGTTGATGTTGCCGTTGTTGATCCTGTTGGCGTTGCCGCGATTATTGTTGGCGCCCGCCTGGTATCGAGTGCCTGACCCTCCCTGGCCTGGACGAGACCCTTGCGCGAACTGACCCTGGGTTCCGGCGCCGCCCGCGCCGGGACGGGTCGATGGAATTGTCGAGGGACGATTGCCGGCCACCGAGGACGGCCTGCTGTAGCTGCCGCCACGGCTGAAAGTGCCGCCTGCGCTCAGATCTCTCCCTCGGCCTCCCGCTGCGCCGCCGAACGATCCGGAACCGCCGCGCCCGAAGCTGGTAGACGCACCGCCTCGAGCGCTGAATCCTCCGCCGCCGCCGAATCCGCCGCCACCGCCGCGGCCTCCGCGCGCTGCCCCTTCGTCCGCTGCGAAAATAAGCAGCGAAAGGAACGCGCCAGCGCGCGCAATCCGGAACCAAGTGCGCTCAGCCATGACTATTGTCCCTTGAAGGTTGCGAGCTGGATCTTCTTCGAATCGGCGCCCGGTACGAACGTGAAATCGCTGTCCGCGAAGGTTGGATTGACCGTCCAGCTCAGCCGCGCAGTGAAGGTCGGGCGGGCTGCATCGGTCCGATCGACGATGGAGAGCTTCCGTGGAAGCGGTTGGTCGCCGTCCTGGATCCAGACCTCCCAGTCGACGTCCTGCTCCCGAAAAGCGTAATGAGTCGTCTTCACGCCATCGAGCGTGGCCGGTCCCAGAACCATCGCCGACTTGAAGTTCTTTGCGCGGTCGTTGCCGACGTCGTTCCAGCGGAACAGGTCCTCGAGGGGAAGGCGGATTCCGTATTTGTCGTAAATCGTGTCGAGAACCTCGCGGTTCGTGGCGGGAGCGGCGACCGTCGCGTAGTAACCGAGCTTGGGCGCGTACATCGTGAACTGCTTGCCGTCGTAGTAGAAATCACGGCTCTTGGCGTCGCTTACGAAGTGGATGACGAAGCCTGGACGCTTCACCTTATATTCGGTTGTCCCGTCGAACTGAATCCGCTGCCCGTCCCCGGTGACCATGTCTATGCTGGCGTCGGATTTGATCTGCAGCGTGTTCAGCGACATGAGGTACTTGCTCATCTTCTTGAGCGCATCGACGGCAGCCGAGTCCACGGTCGACTGAGTGACCTTCGGAATCGAAGAGGCTGCCCATTTGGGATAGGCTTTTGTCGCTTGGGTCTTCGCCGCTTTGGGTGCCGCGGCGAGGGCAGCCGGAGTCCCGACTGCCGAGGCGCTTAGGCCAACGGCGGCTGCTGCTGCGACAAATGGCCGTGAGATCTTCATTCGATCCACTCCTAAGGCAAGCGCTAGCGGGCGCTTGGGTACGATCGACCGCGAGTAGGAGCGCGGGCTGCACTCCGACATCCGGGCATTCCCTTAATCGAGCGGGGACAAGTCACCGACGAAGCGGGCGCCCTCATTCGCGCCGGATGCGCTACCTTGCGATGGGAGTGATCTTCGATCCTTCGAGGCCGAGGCCCGCCATCAGGCCCTTTTGGCCGAACGGAAATGCATACACATCCTTCGTCAACGTAGTGGAGGTCGTGCTCATGGCCGCTCCCTTGTCCACCACGACGACGCTCGGTCCCGAACCGATCGCCCATCCGTCACTCTTCCTCAGATAGGCCAAGGCGGCATCGTTCATGAAGAACAGCGCGTAGCTGAATGACTGCCCGCCGGCCTGGAGCCCGAAGGAGGCTGCGCCGATCTTGTAATAGCCTGCTGGTTGGCCGCGAACGAAAAGAACGCCCTCGCCGCCCTGTCCGCCAATCATGAAGCCAGCCTTGATGATTTTCGGAAAGACGAGAATCGCGCGGGCGTCCCGACCGTACCTTCGGGCCCTGTCCGATTGTGCATAGAGCCGATCGAGAGCGGCCTTCCCACTAGCGTTCAATTCGGCGCCGGTAGCAGCGGCAGCGCTTTGAGAGAAAGAGGCGAGGCTGGTGGCAAGGACGAGGCTCAGTGCAAGAGGGCGAATGTTCGGCATGTTCCGCTACTTTCCAAGAGCTGAACCACAGGCTTTGGATGAGGAACCCCGGTTCAACCATCAGCAATTTCACTGAGCAAGCGCGGTTCGCCGCGAGCCTTCTCTAGAAAAACCAGCAATGGGGACGATTTCAATTGTCAGCCGCCGCCACCTACAGCGAGCACCTTTTCCCCTTGCTGGTCGTCCTCGGTCCTTTCACGCGCCTCGCGGCGCTTGCCCTGCTGATCATGACGTCGATCATCGAGATCTTCGTCTATCCCGATGCTTGGCCGACGCATCTCAGCTGGGCGGGTCTGATGCTTCCCCTGATTGCACTGGGCGGCGGCAAGCTGTCATTGGATCGCCTGCTCAAGATTCCCTGGCGGAGTTCACCCTTGCCATTTCCTCCACGCTACGCGGCGATGATCCTGGTTTGTTTGGCGTCGGCAGCGGACGCCGAACATTTCACGCTCGCGAACCATCGCTTGTTTATCCGAGCGCAGGTCAACGGCGTTCGGACCGAAGCCTTACTCGACAGCGCTGCGGAGGAGTCGATCGTCGACCCCGCGTTTGCGGCGACCGCTCATTTGCCGCTCGGTGAGGCGATTACCATCAAAGGCTCCGGCGGCCCGGCCCAGGCACATATCGTCGAAGGCGTGGAACTCGAAGCGCTCGGCGTCATCATGCATCCCGATGCATTGGTAGTCACCGATCTCGGCGATATTTCGCGCCGGCTTGCCGGTCGGCCAGTGCTTGCGATTGTCGGCCGCGAGCTGTTCGATTCAGCGCGTCTAACGATCGATTTCCGTTCCCGAACCATCGAAACTGCGAGTTCCACGTCAGTTCCGGCGGGCGTCGAGTTGCCCTTGACCCGTCACTCGGGAGTCGAGGCCATCCCGGTAACGGCCGACGGCGTTCGCGCTCAGGCGGAGTTCGACCTCGGCAACGGCACGGAAGTCCTAATTTCGAGACCATTTTCCAAGCGGCTCCATCTCAAGCCGATCGGCATGTCGGTGGGCGGCGGTATCGGCGGAGCGCACCGCCGAACGCTCGTGCAACTCGATCGGCTGGTGGTTGCGGGACTGACGTTCCGCAACGTTCGAGCCGCGATCGACGATCACCCGAACGCCAATGATCTCAATGTCGGAACCAGGATTCTCGATAGTTTCCGGATCACGACCGACTTCGCTAGCCGGCGTGTCTGGTTGAAGGCCAATTCATGAGCTCGGCTTGAGCGTCCTTCCCTTCTACTCGTTCGACTTATGCCCGACCGGCATTGGGGAGCTCGGTGCCGGCCGCGTGAAAAAGCAACTGCAAGCACTGAAACGGCAGGTGCTGAAATGGCGAGGAACCAAATGAACGTGTTTGCGGCCTTCGATGCGGCTGAGGAGCGCTAGATCCGATCCCAAGATCTGCGCTCGCAGGCGACTTCCCAAGGGAGTTGATGCGCAACCGTGAAACCTCATTGCGGTCGATCGCTCATCTGATTTTCGTCAAATAGTTCATTGGAAAGCCCGCAGGTGCACCTTGCGGCCAAGGTGAGCGTTCGGTCGCCGTGGCGCAGATCTTCTCGCGCACTGCGGACAGCTGGTTCCGAGCGACGGCGCTCGGCGCGCTCGTCGTCGCGCTCGCCTTCTTTCTCGGCGCTTTCGCGTTCGCGCGATCGCAATATTGGGACGCCACCGCGCTAACGCCGCTGCAGCCTGTGCCCTTCAGCCACAAACATCACGTCACCGACGACGGAATCGATTGCCGCTATTGCCATTCGACGGTCGAAACGAGCGCGGATGCAGGCTTCCCGGCGACGCACGACTGCATGACCTGCCATTCGCAGCTGTGGACGAATGCGGATGTGCTGGCACCGGTTCGGCGGAGCTTGGCGGAGAACCGGCCGATCGTCTGGCATCGAGTCGCCCGAGTGCCGGACTACGTCTACTTCCGGCACGACATCCACATCGCCAAGGGCATCGCTTGCGTGGAGTGCCACGGACGGATCGATCGGATGCCGCTCACCTATCGCGCAAAGGCGTTCGAGATGAAGTTCTGTCTCGACTGCCACCGCGACCCGGCCCCGCATCTGCGCCCCCGTGATCAGGTCTATAAATTCGATTGGAAGCCGCCGCCCGACCATGAGGTGCTCGGGCGCAGGCTGATGGCGGAATATCGAATCAAGTCGCCGACCGAGCTCACCAGCTGCGGGACTTGCCATCGATGAGCGGCGGCAAGAGATTCTGGCGCTCGCTCGAGGAATATCAGCGAAGCGACGCTTTCGGCGAAATGTTGAAGGCCGAATTCCCGTCGCTGTTCGAGCTGTGGAGTGTCGATCGTCGAGAGGTGCTGCGCGTGATGGGCGCGTCGCTCGCGCTGGCCGGAATGGCAGGATGCAAGCCGGTGCGGTCTGACGATGTCGTGCCGTTCGTCAACAGGCCCGAGGGATATCTCGAAGGCCGAACGGATCATTACGCGACCGCAGTCCTGTTCGAGGGATTTGCGCAGCCCGTGTTGGCGACCACCTCGGCAGGCAGGCCGATTAAGCTCGACGGCAATCCCGAGCATCCAGCCTTCCGCGGCGGGAGCACCCCCTTCATGCAGGCCTCGATCCTCGACCTCTACGATCCCGACCGTAGCCAGGCACCAATGTTCGGC
>DASQYQ010000363.1:0-7274 GCA_035639115.1 Sphingomicrobium sp.
ACGCAGCGTGGCTGCGACGCAAAGAATGGAATCAGCTTCGCGCGTGTGAGCCGCCGGCTGAACACCACCGCACCCGCGGCATCAGCCCCATGCGCATGGAAAACCTGCTTTGCGATATCCAGACCGATCGTGCTAACTTCTTCCACGGGCGCCTCCTCTCAGATGGTTGGTCAACACCACCATCTTGGCACATAGATGCCGTAGGGGGCGTCCACCCCATCACCCAAGGCTGCCGCTAACGAAGTGTCCGCCAGTCCATCATTGCGGACAATATCCGCCGCCTCCATGATCGATTGCGCTCGGGTCAGGAGGGTGAATGCCTCGGCGGATCACGGTTGGTTTGTGTCTACTTGCGTTTTGCGTGGCGTGTAGCGCCAAGCCGACCGAGTTCGATTGGAAGAGATATCCGCCGCCTGACTGGCGGAAATATCGAGCCCGAGCCGCCGCACCTCACGATAAGCCACCTGCCTCGCCGAGCGTCGCAGCGCGTGCCGACGCTGGCCGCCTCACCTTCTACGATTTGAAGACGGAGAGCGACCAGAGCCTGGCCGGCCGACTTCTAGGAGCGATCGGTCAGCGTATCGCATATATCGATCGGCATAAGGATCGCTGGCAATATTATCGGAGCGACAGCGACACCGCCGAAGCGATTGACCTTTATACCCATCCAGACGCGCTTGGATCGCAATATGGGCTATGCGGGGTCGAGAAATATTCAATTACCTTCGACGACACAGGGCATGTCTCGACGGTGTCGGTGGCACAGCGTTACGGGATCGAAGGGCCGATATTTCAGAAGCCGGATTACGACTGGAACTACTATTACAAGGTTATGTGCAAGTCGGTTGCGGCTGCTCATGCGCCGTCCTACTTTCCTGCATCGGACAGCATCACGGCACAGAACTTAGCCATGCTTCTCGTTCCGGCCATCGACCTTGCTGCATCGACAGGGCCGCTGCCCTATCGGCTCGATTGCCGGGAGGCCGATGACCAGCCATGTCGCGATGACATTCGAAAGTATATCGGCACGCTCCGCCTCGAAGATATCGATGACTTCAGCTTGGCGAACTGCCCGCTGCCAGGCGGGCCAGAGGCTGTCTGCTTCACCATCAAGACCGGTGATGGAAAACTCGGGCCATTCCCCAAGATCATTACCGTGAAAGGCTCGACGTACATGAACAACGTGCGGCTCGACTCCGTCACCGTCGCTGAAGGCTTTTCGGTCAGTTAGCCGCGCCAGTCATGTGCGTGCCTTGCAATGGCAGCTTCTGTAATGGGCCCTTCGTCAAGCTGCCCCGGTCATCCTGCCGCTGGTTACTTGCTTCTGTCCGTGGTCAGCAGGTGCTGCCACATCATACGGTCAGAGGAAGCGGTGAGCCCATCTTTCCAGCGTAGTCTCTAGAGCTACTGCTGCCACTGCGGCTTCACCAACTTCACCGTCCCAGCGACGGGACCTCGGTGGCACAGACTGTCGTCTGGCCGATCTTAGAAGCTCTCCTGGTTATGCGATCGCGGTCTCCTCATTCGACCACCGGAAGTCGGTACCATCGACCCACATGCGGTGCAGGATGACGCCGAGCTTGCGGGCGAGCGCGACGCGCGCCTTCTTCGTGCCACGGCGCTTGGCCACGCCGAGCGCCCAACTCTTCAGCGGCGATATGCGCACGGTGCGCGTCAGCATCACGCTTGCTGCTTCGTAGAGTGCGGTCCTGACCATGCGATCGCCGACCTTGGTGATCGAGCCAGTCACGTCCAGTTCGCCGGACTGATACTTCCGCGGCGTTAGCCCGAAGTGCGGACCGACATCGCGCGAGCGCCTGAAGCGCGTGGGATCGTCGACACCGCTCTTGAAGGTGATGGCGACGATCGCGCCAACGCCAGGCACGCTCATCAGCTGGCGACAGACTGGATCTGCTCGAACCAGCGCGAGCAGTTCGCGATGAAGACGCGTAAACTCCTTCTGCAACGCGGTGCGGACGGCAAGCATCGAGCCAATCACGGCCTCGAGGATCGCGTTGCCATCGGCCAGCTCGAGAATCCGCATCTCGAACCGGCCGCGGCTGATCGGGCCGACCTTCAAGCCGAAGCCGCGCAGAACACCACGGACGCCGCTCTCAACGTCGAGCAACTTTGCCTGGATCAGCTTGCGTGCTGTCAGCAGTGCTCGCACCTCCTGCGCGCTCGCCGACTTGGCGTGCACGGATCGATACCAGCCGAGCCTCAACAGCTGTGCGATGCCCCGCGCATCGCGCCGATCGGTCTTCACGGTCATCGCCGATAGCGCCGCCCTCACGTGGCGGGTCTCGAGCAGCACAGCATCGAAGCCGGCGCGAACAAGTCCCGCGTGAAGCCACTGCGACAATGGACCCGCCTCGAGTCCAACCCGTACGATCGGCAGGTCACGCTCGCGCAGGAAGCCGATCAGCGCTTCTGGCTCGCTCGCCACCTTCGCTTCACAGACGATCTCACCCCGCGCGTCGACGACGCACACACTGGTCAGTTCCAGCGACACGTCCAATCCGGCATAATGCTCCACGGCTGTCTCCCATCAGGTTAGCGGGGCATCGAGGCACCACACCTGACAACCCCGTCACTCCATCATGACCGGGGGACAGCCACTCCTCCAGCAACCTGGAGGCGCGGCCCATTACCGTATCTTTCCACCCATTGCGGACATTAGCCCCACGCCCAACCTTCTGGTACGGCTGACGGGAGCGGGGGCCCAGCCGCATGCATGTTCATCTTCCCAAACCGCTTCACGGTTGGCGCGAGTTCGCCGGTGAGGTTGGCATCATCGTGCTCGGCGTGCTGATCGCGCTCGGCGCGGGGCAGCTTGTGGAGATGGTTCACGAAAGAAACGAGGCGGCTGAGGCCGATGATAACATCCGCGGCGAACTGGGCTACAATCTCGGTCGGCTCCAATCTCGACTACAAATCAGATCGTGCGTCGATGGGCGGATCGCGCAAATCGAGCGACTGCTCGATGGTGCAGCCGATCAGCCCAAGCTGCAGGGGCCGATATGGATCGGCAGACCCCAATATTGGACGCTGCCCAGTTCACGGTGGGACGCCGAGGCACAATCCGGCCACGCAGCACTCATCGCGCGAAGCGAGCTGGCAGAATACGGGTTCATGTACGCGCTGATGCGTGACATCCAGAATGAAATGATGTTGGAGCAGGCCGACTGGGCGAGGCTTCGGATGCTCGAGCGACTTCACCGCCTGGATGGCTCCACGCTCACGGACCTCAACGAGGCGGTGCAGGATGCCCGCTATCGGGCTTGGCGGGTGGCGCTCATCAGTAGCGAAATCACCAGCGGCGCTGATGAGCTGAAGCTTACGCCAACCCCCAACACTTCCCCCGCCACACGTTCGGTCTGCTATCCAATGAACACGACGCGCCAGGCGGCGAATCGCATAAGCAAGTTGCCGTTCGGCGAGCCCTGAAAGGCTTGCTGCTCGTTGCAGCTCTCCACCGAAACCTGCCGCTAGCGCTAATGTCTCTCTCCGACCCATTGCGGGCGCGGCCTCGTCTGGTAGGGTCCTGTCGGCGAGCAACATAGAGGCGCAGCGACGTGGACCTTTCTACTTGGTGGATGCCGTTTACGGCGAACCGCCAGTTCAAGTCCGAACCGATGCTGCTCTCACGCGCTTCGGGCATGCATTATTTCACTCCCGACGGCAGGCAGGTCCTGGATGGCGCAGCGGGGCTTTGGTGCGTCAACGCCGGACACGGACGGCGCGAGATCGTCGAAGCCGTGACAGACGCGATGGCTGAGCTGGACTATGCGCCGCCGTTCAAGATCGGCCACCCCTTCGCGTTTCGCGCGGCCAACGCGCTGTGCGCCGTCCTTCCACCGGCGCTGCACCACGTCTTCTTCGTCAATTCGGGAAGCGAGGCGGCCGAGACCGCGCTCAAGATCGCCCGAGCCTATCATGTCGCGCGCGGCGAGCCCGAACGCGTCTGGCTGATCGGCCGGCAGCGCGGTTATCACGGGGTAAACTTCGGCGGCATTTCCGTCGGCGGGATTCCCCATAACAAGGCAGCCTTCGGCCCGCTTCTTCGCGAAGTCGAGCATTTGCGACACACGCACGATCCGCAGCGGAACGCCTTTTCGCGCGGGCAGCCGGAATATGGGGCCGAGTTTGCCGACGATTTGTTGCGCATCATCGGCGAGCATGGCGCCGACAAGATCGCAGCCGTGATCGTCGAGCCGATGGCCGGTTCGACCGGCGTGTTGCCGCCGCCGAAAGGCTATCTCGAGCGGCTGCGCGAGATTTGCACCGAGCACGGCATCCTGCTCATTTTCGACGAGGTGATTACCGGCTTCGGGCGTCTTGGCGCACCTTTCGCGGCGCAGCGGCTCGGCGTGGAACCCGACATGATCGCCATGGCCAAGGGCATGACCAACGGGACGATCCCGATGGGCGCGGTCGCGGTTCACGACCGCGTTCACGACGCGATGATGGCCGGACCCCAGCACATGATCGAGTTGATGCACGGCTACACATATTCGGGCCATCCATCGGCATCGGCGGCGTTGATCGCGACGCTCGCGATCTACGAACGCGAGAGGCTATTCGACCGCGCCCGTACACTCGAGACCTACTGGCAGGATTCGGTCCACATGCTACGCCAGGCGCCCAATGTCGTCGACGTGCGCAACATTGGACTGGTCGGCGGGATCGAGTTGCAGCCGCTGGAGGGACGTCCGGGCGTGCGCGGCAGCGACGTCTACAACCGCGCATTCGCGCACGGGTTGCTGGTCCGCGTGACTGGCGACACGATCGCCTTGTCGCCTCCGCTCATCATCTCGCAAGCGCAGATCGACGAGATTGTCGAGAAGCTCGGCGCGGCAATCGCGGAATCCTCGAAGGAGCTTCGATGATCGGTCTGACGAGGAGGGGGCTCCTCAGCGGGACGGCAGCGGCACTCGTCGCGCGCCCGGCGAGCCTTCTCGCTGCGCCCGATCCCAGAAGCGCCGACCTCGTCGTCCGCAACGCGCGCGTTTACACGATGGAGCCGTCGGCGCCCCAGGCACAGGCTTTCGCGGTGCGCGACGGCCGCATCGTCGCGGTCGGCAACAATGACGCGTTTGCGGGGCTCGCCGGTGCCGGAACGGAAGTGTTCGATGCACGCGGCATGACGGTCGTACCGGGATTCATCGACTGCCACCTCCACCCCGATGGCGAGACGCTCCTCTACGACGTGCTGGTCGGCAATCCTTACGAGGTCGAGTTCGTCACGATCGACTCCATTGTCGCCAAGCTCAAGGAGCGCGCGGCTAAGACCCCGCCGGGCGAGTGGGTCGAAGGGTTCTTCTACGACGACACCAAAGTGAAGGATGGGCGGCTAATCACCCGCGCCGACCTCGACCGGGTCTCGACCGACCATCCGGTCGCCGTTCATCACCGTGGCGGCCATACTGCATTCTATAATTCGAAAGCGTTCGCGATCGCAGGGATCACGCGAGAAACGCCCGACCCGTTCGGCGGCACGTTCGACAAGGATTCGTCGGGCGAGCTCAGCGGCCGGGTGACCGACAATGCGATGGACGCAGTCGAAAAGACGGGCAGGCGGCCGCAATACAGCTCTTCCGATAAGGCAGCACGCGCGAAGGCAGGGCTTGCCCATCTTTCAAAGCAGTTTGTGCGCTATGGCCTCACGACCGTGCATCATGAGGGCGGCGACTTCTCCGCGCTCATGCAGGTGCGAACGGATGGGGATCTGCTCCACCGTGTCAGCTACGAGCCCGACCAGCCGATGATCGATGCCATGATTGCGAACGGATGGCGGACCGGCTTCGGCGACGAATGGATCCGCCTGGGTGCGGCCTCGGAGCATGTTGTCGACGGCTCCTTCTCGGAGCGAACGATGGGAATCCGCGCCGGTTACCCGGGTCGAAATCCACCCTACCATGGCAACGTCACGACGACGCAGGCCGACCTCGACGCATGGGTGGAGCAAGTATGGCGGGCCGGGATCCAGCCCAACTGTCACACCAATGGCGATGTCGCGATCGGCATGTACCTGACTTCGCTGGAGCGCGCGCAACAACTGTTTCCGCGCCGCGACGTCCGGCCCAAGTTCACTCACGCGACGCTCGCCTATCCGGACCTGATTGCAAGGATGAAGGCGCTCGACGCGGTACCCGCGTGCTTCACCAGCTACGCCTACTACAATCCCGACAAGTTCAAATTCTACGGCGAGACATTGATGGAGCATATGATGCCCTATCGGTCGTACCTCGATGCGGGGATCAAGGTCGCAGGCGGATGTGACTTTTCGCCGGGGCCGTTCGCGCCGCTGATGGGCATCCAGGGTATGGTCACGCGGACCGGATGGAACGGAGAAACCTGGGGTGCGAACCAGCGCATCAGTGTCGATGAAGCGCTCCGCGTCTACACTTGGAACGGGGCGTACAATTCGCACGAAGAGCAGGCGAAAGGCTCGATCGCGCCCGGCAAGCTAGCCGATTTTGTCGTGCTTTCCGATGACCCGCACACCGTCGCACCGGACAAGATCAAAGACATACGGATCGTCCGCACCGTGACCGGCGGCCGAACTACCCACCTGGGCTGAACACGATCCGACGCGAATGCCATTAGAAGAAGCCGCCGCCTTCCACCCGTTGCGGACATTCGGGAAAGCCGGTGGTACACTGCTCTGATTGGAGCGGGAGGGGCGCTCATGTTCGGCAAGTTAGTCCACGTCGTGAGGCTGCTCTTCGGACTCAACTTCCTACTCAACGGCATCAATTGGTGGTGGAAGATCCTTCCATATCCGACCATCGGCGACCCGCCTGCCGGGCCAGCCTTTGTTCAAGCGATGATCGACACCGGCTTCTTATTCGGGGCGATCAAAATCGTTGAGGTCGTGACCGGTGTCGCCGTCCTTGCCAATCGGTTCGTTCCGTTGGCGCTGGCCGTCGCGTTCCCTGTTACTGTGGCGGCGTGGGCTGTTGATGTTGGGGTACTCGGCCACAGTCTTCGCGCGCAGGTTATGGGCTGGGCCGTCCTCTCCATGAACGGGTTCCTCATGCTCGCCTACTTTGAGGCTTACCGCTCAATGATTGCCCTCAGGGCGAGGCCGTATTGCAGCTGGTCCGCCAAAGCATGAGGCTGCTGCTGACAATAATCGGTACCCTTGCCCTCGTTTTAGGCGTGATCGCGGATGGCTGGCTCATCGTCATGATGTTCACTCAACTCAGCCGGTGATGTCTGCTTTCGACCCATTGCAGACATTAGCGAACGAGCGCTAACTCACTCCTTGT
>DASQYQ010000364.1:0-2543 GCA_035639115.1 Sphingomicrobium sp.
TACGACGGCGGGAATGGGCCTTAAGCGGATCGCGAAAGGACGGCTGCGACGAGCCCGGGATTTACGGCTCCTGTAACCGGCGCGAGCGCGGCGGCGAGCCAGAGCCAAGGTCACAGACACCCGCCCGCCGCAGGTTGCGGGCCGTGCGGGGCACCCGATCTAAGGTTGGTTCATGACGAGGATAGGATCATGGTTCAGGCGCGGTGGAATGGACTGACGATCGCCGAGAGCGACGATACGATTGTGATCGAGGGCAACCACTATTTCCCTCCCCAGGCGATCGACTGGAGTCTCCTCGAAGCGACCAGCGAGACGAGCTTCTGCCCGTGGAAGGGGACCGCCAATTATTTCACGGTAAGCGCCAACGGCGCGCTCAACCCGAACGCAGCCTGGACCTATCCCGACCCGAAGCCCGAAGCGGCCCGAATCCGTGATTATGTCGCCTTCTGGAGAGGCGTCGACGTCGGATAAGCCGCCTCGCGGGCAATGCACTTGCGCGGAAGGTCCCGGGCTCAAGGACCCGGGACCTCCCGCGCCGATCAAAGCTTGGCGCTGCGACGAAGCGTCAGGCGGGCTGCCGGACGACGGTCCCCTGGTTATTGTCGATAATGTAGCGCCAGACGCCATCCGCGCCGCGGCGCATGATGTCGCTCGCAGTGCCATGGACGTGCACGAGCTTTCCGTCGGAACCGGTTCCGTGGATTGCCCAGTCGAGGATTATCTGGGCGGTGTCGCCGCCCACGAACACGTGGCGGACGTTCGCCTTCAGGGGCACGCCGAGGTTCATGTCCCGCTGGAACAATGCTGCAAATTCGCTTCGGTCGGTGATGGTCCTTCCGTCGTTGGCGACGAACACGGCTTCGGGCGCGTACAATTCCATCATCGCCTCGAGGTTCCTGGCGTTGAATCGCTCGACGAGTGACGGGATCACGTCTTCGGGTTTCGTCGGAAGCGGAAAGGAATCCGGCATTAAGGAGTCTCCATTCGTGTTTGTTGAGCCGCACTCCGCGGCGATGATTCACACGCCCTCGGTCGGACGCCGGTTACATGCTCCCGCCGAGCATTGTCCGATGACGGCCGGGTGACGAGTGGAGCGTCCTCCCCCTGTAACCGCGCGCGCCGACGGACCGAGCTATGGCCGTGATCCGGGTCAAGGACCGCGAAGCGCGGCGATGGCGCGGGTTGTAACAAGGTCCGCCCGCGGGCCCGAGGCGAAGAGGGATTCCGCGAAATGGCCGTCCATGCCGATCTCAAGCTTGTCGAACATGAAGAGGACGGAATCGACCTTGCCTTCCGCGCCGATGTGCTTCGTGGCCTTTCCGAGCGCCAGAAAGCGGTTCCCGCGCGCTGGCTCTATGACCTTTCCGGCTCGAGGCTGTTCGACGACATCACCAGGCTGCCTGAATATTATCTGACGTCAGCCGAGACCCGGCTCCTGGAGGCCCGTTCCCGGGAGATCGGCCGGCTGGTCGGAAGCGGCCTCGCGGTCGTCGAATTCGGATCGGGAAGCTCGGCCAAGACCCCCCTCCTCCTTCGCGAGCTAGCCGCTGCCGCTTATGTGCCGGTCGACATCTCCGGCGAATTCCTCCGCCAGTCGACGAAGGCGCTCGCAAAGTGCTTTCCCGAGCTTTCGATCATCCCGCTCGAGGCGGACTTTGTCCGCCCGGTCCGCCTGCCCGCCGCGATCGAGGGTCAGGCATTGCTGGGCTTCTTCCCCGGTTCGACGATCGGCAACTTCGTCCCCCACCGCGCCGTCGACCTCCTTAGATCGATGCGCGAAACGCTCGGCAGCGGATCGCGGCTCCTGATCGGGGTCGATCGACTCAAGGACATCGAGCGACTGGAGGCGGCCTATGACGACAGCGAAGGCGTCACTGCGGCCTTCAATCTCAACCTGCTCCACCGGATCAATCGCGAGCTTGGCGGCGACATCCCGGTCCGCAAGTTCCGCCACCTCGTACGATGGAACGAGGAGTGGCGTCGGATCGAGATGCACCTCGAAGCGCTCGAGAAGACCGAGTTCACGGTGTCGGGACGCTCATTCGCCATGAGGAAGGGCGAAACCATCCATACCGAGAACAGCCACAAATACAGCCCGGACCAGGTGCGGCTGATGTTGCAGGCGGGTGGCTGGACGCCAGTTCGGCTATGGTCCGACGCTTCGCTCGATTTCGTGCTGGCTCTTGCCGAAGCCACCGAGGAGCGCAGCGCGCCGTGAACGCTCCGGACGCGCAGGTACGGACGAGAATCGGACTACAGCTGAAAGACGAAAATGGACAAGGAACGCGTGAAGCAAAGGATGCTCGAGCTCGAGCAGCAGCAGTTCGACGCGTCGAGGGACGCCTATCTCGGCTATGTGTCGTCCGCCCGGCTCGACCGGACCGAGCCGATCGAGAACGACGAGCTCGCCCAGGCCGCCTTCGCGCGCGATCTCTCGGAGGCGTTCGACGAACCGGTGCATGCCCATGCGGACAAGATCGCGAAGCTGAAGCGGATCGATTTCGGGCCTAAGTCGGTGGTGGAGGAAGGAGCAATCGTGAAGG
>DASQYQ010000365.1:0-3973 GCA_035639115.1 Sphingomicrobium sp.
GTTCTGTTCGTGGTCTTGCTCGGAACGACGCAACTCGAATCCGCACCTGCGGCTCACGTCAGTCCGGCAGCGAGCCCCTAGCGACGGCAGGCGTACGCGAACGGAAGCGCCGTCCAGGCGGATCAGAGCGCCTTTTCGTAAATCCGGTACCGGTGGTTGATCCGGGCGCCGGGCAACTCAGCGATGGACAGCATTCCCTTGTTGTCCTCGAGGATCCAGCCGAACTCGCCGATCTCGATGCCGAACTTCCCGACGCAGTCGCGGCGGGTGTACTCGATCAGCATGAAGGCGAGCATGCTCGCGAGGCGCGACTGGTGGAGCTTCTTGGCGACGCCCATCAGCGGCACTCGAGCGCGCTTCACGCGCGGATTGCGAAGCCGCCAAAGCAGTTTGATGAAGTTGAAAGGGAACAGCTCCCCGTTGAGGTCCTTGGTCAGCTCGTTGATGTCGGGAATGGTGAGCATGAAAGCGACCGGCTCGCCGTCGAGCTCGGCGACGCGGACCAGCTCGTTGTAGATGATCGGCTTCAGCTTCTTGCCGGCATAAGCGATCTCGGCCTCGGTGAGCGGGACGTACCCCCAATTGTTCGACCAGGCCTCATTGAGGATGTTGAGGATGATCCGCGCCTCCTCGTTGAACTTCGACTTGTCGACCATCCGGATCTTGATGTGCGGGTTGCGCTCGCCGGCCGCGATCAGGCGGTTGATCTTGGGGTCTTCCCAATGGGCTATGTCGACCTCGTAGGTCAGCAGGTCCTTGGCCTTGGCGTAGCCGGTGGACTCGATCCAGCCCTGATATTCGGGTCGGTGGTGGCCCATCATCGCAGTGGGGTCCTCGTCGAAGCCTTCGATCTCGAGGCCGGGCTCGTCCCAGATCGAGAGGCTGATTGGCCCGAGCGACCGCGTCATGCCCTGAGAGCGGAGCCACTCCTCGGCGGTGGCGATCAGCGCGTGGGCGGTCTCCTGGTCGAGCGCATCGAGGAAGCCCCAGTTGCCGATGCCCTTACCCATATGTTCCTGGACGAGGTCGTCGACCTGAGCGCTGATGCGCCCGACGACCTTGCCGCCGCGCTCCGCCAGCCAGAGTTGGGCGCGGGCATGCTCGAACCAAGGGTTCTTGCCCGGCGTGATGAGCCCATGGACCTCGTCCTTGAGCGGCGGAACCCAATGGGGGTCGTCCTTGTAAACCTCCCACGCGAAATCGACGAAGGCCTTCTTGTCCTTCTTGGTCTGCACTGGGCGGATGGTGACGGCGCTGCTGCTCATGAGCGAGGGCTAGCGGCTGATTTTGCCGAGCGCCAGTTAAGACCTTGCCACGTTCGGCGACGTTAAAGTGAATTCAATTGCTGTTTGTGCGTGCAAATGATTAGGTCGCCCGCCCGACGACTCCGAGCCTTGGGGGAGACTGCCCGCGTGACGGCGCCGCCGCGGCCCCGCGAAACCGTCAATTGAGGCGGCGCGGCATCAAGGGGGACCGATATGCGCAGAACGATCTTGGCGGCGATTGCCGCCTCATCCGTCATTGCGATCGCTGGCTGCAACAAGCAGCCGGCGGCGAATAGCAATGCGACGATCCAGACCGCCGCAGCTTCCGCGGACGCAATCAACGGAACTTGGAAAGCCGACATCAACAGCGTTCAGTTCGACACCAAGCCCGACGATTATCTCCTTCAGAACGGCACCTATTCGTGCAAGTCCTGCACACCGAGCTATTCGGTTGCCGCTGATGGCGCCTTCCATTCGGTGAGCCTCCCTTATGCAGACAGCGATTCGGTCAAGGTCGTTGACCCGCACACGGTGACCGAGACTTCCAAGAAGGGCGGACGTGACATGGGCTCGACGACCATGACCGTGTCGAGCGACGGCAATACCCTGACCGGTCAGTTCATTGACAAATCGACGCCAGGCACCCCGAGCAAGGGTGAATTCACGGAATCCAGGGTTGGACCTGCGCCGGCCGGAGCGCATGCGATTTCCGGACAGTGGAAGCCCACGAAATTGTCGAACTTCAATGACGCGGCTCTGACATTCACGGTGAACGTGAGTGGAGATACCTACAAGTCCAGTTCGCGGGACGGCACTTCCTATGAGGCGAAGATCGGCGGCGGCGACGTCCCGATTCAGGGCGACCTTGCCGGGACGACCGCTTCGGTCGCGAAGTCAGGCGACGGCTATCAGGTGACCCGCAAGCGCAACGGAAAGGTCGTTGGAGTAACCACCTACACCGTCGGCGCGGACGGAAAGCTCAACGGCGTCAGTGAGAACAAGCAGAACGGATCGACGACGCGCTGGAGCGCCGATAAGCAATCGTAAGCGACGAGAGGCGGTCCGTCAGGGCGGGCCGCCTCCTCATCTCAAGCCGGCAGGATTGTTGCGGCGCCCAAGTCCCGCCACTATCTGCTGGCAAAGAGCGTTCATCCGGAAAGACTTATGAGTAGCACCGCGACCCTCGAGCGCACGAGCGCCGCTGCCCTCGAGCAGCCGAGCCCCGCGCGCGCAACGGATGACGCGGCGATGCTCAAGGCCGCCGCCAGCCTCACGCGCGACCTCAATGTGCCGAAGTCTGCTGTCTACTGGGCGGACATGCTGGGTTCGGCGCTGCTCGGCTATGCGGCGCTAGTGACGGCGATGCTTGCGCGGCCGACGTGGCTCGTCGCCGGCGCAGGCCTGGTAGCGGTGCTCGCGCTCTATCGCGCCGGCTCGTTCATCCACGAGCTGACTCACATCAAGAAGGGGGCGGTGAGGGGATTCCGCCTCACTTGGAACCTGATCGTCGGCGTGCCGCTGCTGGTGCCGAGCTTCATGTACGAGGGCGTGCACAATCAGCACCACGCCAAGCGCTATTACGGGACGGTCGACGATCCCGAATACCTCCCGCTCGCTTTGATGCGTCCGTGGACGCTGCCGGTCTTCCTGGTCGCCGCCGCTCTTGCGCCGATCGGAATGCTGATCCGCTTCGCAATCCTCGCGCCGCTGTCGATGCTGTCGCCGAAGCTGCGCGCCGTGGTGGTGGGCCGCTATTCGGGCCTTCAGATCAACCCGACGTTCGTGCGTCCCAAGCCGGAGGGAGAGTTCGCCCGCGACTGGGCGTTGCAGGAGGCGGCCGCGAGCCTCTGGTCAATCGCGCTGCTGGCGATGGTCGCCACCGGCGTGATCCCGCTCCGAGCGTTCCTGATCTTCCTCGCCGTCTGCTCTGGCGTCATGTTCCTCAACCAGGTCCGAACCCTCGTCGCGCACCTCTGGGAGAATGACGGCGACCCCATGAGCGTCACGGCGCAGTTCCTCGACAGCGTCAACGTCCCGCCGCCGGGCACGCTACCCGCGCTGTGGGCCCCCGTCGGACTGCGCTACCACGCGCTGCACCACCTGCTTCCGGGCCTCCCCTATCATGCGCTTGGGGAGGCGCACCGGCGCCTTTGCAAGGAGCTGGAGAGCGGGTCGGTCTATCACGACTCATCGCATCGCGGCCTCTCGCCACTGGTCGTTCGGCTCGCGACCCGAACCTTGACTAACGGACGCAAATCAGCTTGAGGGCTCGGCGTCCGGCGGGCCTGGTGCTCGCCGTTGTCATTTAAGGGAAAAGGGCGGCTCCCGAAGTCCGCCTGGCCGGGGATACCTCGTACGGTCCCCTGACGAACGAAAGGAATGACCTATGCGCCATCGTGTTGGCGGCCGTAAGCTTCAGCGCACCTCCAGCCACCGTGCAGCCCTGTTCCGCAACATGGCGGCAGCTCTGATCAAGCACGAGCAGATCACGACGACGACGGCCAAGGCGAAGGAGCTTCGCCCCTATGTCGAGAAACTGATCACGCTCGCCAAGCATGGCGGCCTTTCGAACCGCCGCCTCGCTCAGTCGCGGCTGATGGACGACGCCCAGCTCACCAAGCTCTTCGACGTGCTCGCGCCGCGCTACGCCAAGCGCGACGGCGGTTACACGCGCGTCATCAAGGCCGGCATCCGTGCATCGGACGCTG
>DASQYQ010000366.1:0-2096 GCA_035639115.1 Sphingomicrobium sp.
GCCAAGCAAGGCCAGCACCACGAAACCCCCGCCAATCGTCGCCACGGCCGCGATCGCGAGGCCTTCCATGCTCTCGCTCTCACCGTGCTCCGAAGTGAAGATGAAGAATATGCCGAGGAGGGTCGCGACCGCTGTGATCCCCGGCAGAACCGAAGCAGCGGTCAGTTGCCGCCGCAGTGCGCTCCACTCAGGCTTCACCGTCGCGAAGAGCGACGTCAGCCCGGCGCCCATCAGCACCGCCAGTGCAAAACCGAAAAACAGCAGCGTCCAATTCATGGGCGGGGGCTAATCGGGAACCGCTGCTATAACAATCCATTGGGCTGCCCATGGACGAGCCGATCCTTGATTGCCTGATCATCGGCGGTGGGCCTGCGGGCCTCACCGCGGCCATCTATCTCGCGCGCTTTCACCTCGACATCATGGTGGTCGATGGAGGGAAGAGCCGCGCCTCCTGGATTCCATGCACACGCAACCACGCGGGCTATCCCGACGGGATCAAGGGCACGGAGCTCATCCAGCGCATGCGCGACCAGGCCTGCAAATATGGAGCCAAGATCGAGACGGAGTTCGTGACCAAGCTCGAGCACGACGAGAAGTCCGGCTTGTTCACCGCAACCTGGGGGTCGGGGGAAGCGACCGCGCGCACAGTCCTGCTTGCGACCGGAGTCTCCAACCGGCGGCCTCCCATGGACGAGTCACTGCACGACGATGCGCTTGCTCGCGGGCTCGTCCGCTATTGCCCGATTTGCGATGGCTATGAGGTCACCGACAAAAGAGTGGGCGTCATCGGCAGCGACAGCCACGGCGTCGCCGAGGCCCTCTTCATTCGCAGCTATACGGCCGATGTGACCCTGATCGCCTCAGACACGGCGTTGAAGCTTGGTTCGGAAGATCAGCAAAAGCTGAAGGAAGCGGGCATCGATTGCGTCGACGGCCCCGCGCAGGCCGTCGCAATCACCGGCGACTGCATCGTCGTCGACACCGCCGAGGGCCATCATGCCTTCGACAGCGTCTATCCCGCGCTCGGCTCGGATTCGCACACGCAGCTCGGAGTGATGGCGGGCGCAAGGCTTGCGGAGGACGGCTGCTTCCTCTGCGACGACCACCAGCGCACAAGCGTTCCCGGCCTCTATGCGGCAGGCGACGTCGTGCACGGGCTCGACCAGATCAGCCACGCCATGGGCGAAGGCGGAGTCGCCGCAACGACGATCCGAAACGACCTCTGCGCCCTGCATCCGCTCTGGCGCGAGCCGGTTCAGGAAGTCGTGGACGCCGAGGACGGAACCTAGGCGAGGAACTCGGGATCGAGCACGATTCGATTCCCGACCAGGTCGGCGATCCCGTCCCGGAACGGAATCAGCGACCTTTTCCCTCCGCTGTCTTCGATTTCGAGTAGGTCGCCAGCGCCGTAATTTTCGACTGCCACGACCGTGCCGATCATGTCGCCCTCGCCGTCTACCGCGGGCAAGCCGATCAAATCGGCGTGATAATATTCGCCCTCGTCGAGCGGAGGCAGCGCCGAGCGGCCGACCTCGATCAGCGAACCGCGCAGAGCCTCGGCCGCAGACCGGTCATTGATGCCATCGAAGCGTGCGATCGCGGTCTTGCCGCTGTCCCGAATCGACAGGAGGCGCCGCTCGGCGCCCCCGACGTAGAGGTTCTCATGGCGCGACAGGCTCTCGATACTGTCGCTGAACAGCTTCAGGCGAAGCTCGCCCTTGACGCCGTGCGCGCCCGCGACTGCGGCGAGCGCAATCCTACGCTCGCCGCTTTCGCTCATGGTCAGGCCTGTGTGTCCTCAGCGGCGCCCTCGGCGGGCTCCTCGCTGGATTCGCCCTCGGCACTCGCCTCAGCAGCCTCGGGAGAACCCTCGGTCGGCGGAGCGACTTCGTCGGCGCCTTCGGCCGGAGCCTCGGCGGATTCGCCTTGGTCGGTGGCCTCCGGCTGCTCGGCGGCAGCTTCCTCGGTCGGCGCTTCGGCGGCAGCTTCCTCGGTCGGAGCTTCGGCGGCAGCCTCTTCGGCCGGCGCTTCCTCGGTGTCGGGCTGAGCGGTCTCTTCCTCGGCGACCGGCGGAGTCTGCTCGCTCACCTCGTCCG
>DASQYQ010000367.1:0-3126 GCA_035639115.1 Sphingomicrobium sp.
GCGGATCAGTTGGATCCGATCATCGTCAAACCTTTCGGCGACGTTCGCGCTCGCGTCGGTGGAACCGTCGTCGATAACGATGAGCTCAAATTCGCGCAGCTCCTGATCGAGCACGCTCTCGATGGCCCGGGACAGCACGTCGGCGCGATTGTGCACCGGCAGGATGACGGAGATCTTCGGAGTCATTGCGCGACAGCCGCCGCCGCGACGCGGTCGACCGCCGAAGCACCTCGCTGCTGCGCCCACCAGCAACTGAACATCGCGATCGCGTAGAGGATGCGCCCGTGGTCGGCGAGGCCTCTGCGGTGTTCGTTGAAAAGCTGATCGATGCCCTGTGGGTCGAGGAAGCCGAGGTCCGTGACGCCGGACGAACGCCAAGCCTCGCGCGCGAAGTCGTTAAAGCCGCCCATGAACCAGTCCGCGAACGGCAGCTGGAAGCCGATCTTTCTCTGCTTGAGCGCTCCCTCGGGGAGCCACGGCTCGATTGCCCGACGAAGCACATATTTGCCCGTGCTTCCGCGCAGCTTGAGGTCCGCTGGCATGGTCAGCGCCCATTCGACCAGCCTGTGCGAGAGGAAGGGCACGCGCGCTTCGAGCGAGTGCGCCATGCTGGACCGGTCGAGCCGCTGGCACAGCGAGGCCGGCAAGTGGACTGTGAGATCGCCAAGCATGAATTCCTCGAGGTCGCTCAGTTGCGCTCGTTCGCTCCGGGGAAAGTACTCCTCTGCCCTTTGGCTAAAGCTCTCGCGCGCCTCGTTCCGGTGATAAAAGTCTCGTCTGTAAATCCGCTCGCGCAAGCCGGGCGTGGTGATCGATACGGCGGCGAAGAAGCGTTCGTAACCGTCACCGAGCCGCGTCCCCTCGACGAACTGACGAGCAAGCTGGCGCCCGTAATTCCATTTGCGCCACGGGAGCTCGGGAAAAGCGCCGACGAGTCCCCCTGCCCCGACGGCCTCGATCAGCGGCTTCCACCGGGCCATGCGCTGGGCCCAGCGCTGGCGGTTATAGCCGAGGAACACCTCGTCGCCCCCCTCCCCGCAAAGGACGACCTTCACATGCTCGGCAGCGGCACGCGACAGGTACCAGAGCGGCACTGCTGATGTGGCGGCGGTCGGCTCGTCAAACGCCGCCTGCACCGCCGGAAGCACGTCCGCAGCCGTCTTCGGCTGCATTGGGAGCACGATATGCTCGATGCCGAGATGCTGCGCGATCCGAGCCGCGGCTGCGGTCTCGTCGCGCGGCGAGCCCGGAAACCCGACCGTAAATGCCTTGAACGGCGCAGATGACGTCCGCGCCATCGCCGCCGCGATTCCGGATGAATCTACTCCCCCGGACAGGAATGCTCCGACCGGTACGTCCGAAAGCATATGCTTGTTGACGGTGCTGAGGAGCCGGGAGCGGGTCTCATCGATCCACTCCTTCTCGGATACACCCGTGCGCACGGCTATCCGCGGCTTCCAAAAACGCCGAACCTTCGCCTCGCCTTTGGGACCCATGTGGAGAAGGTGGCCGGGGTCTAGCGGCCGCACCTGCTTGAAGATCGTGTGGGGCGGCAGAGTGTGTCCGAAGCAGAAGAAGTCGTCGACGCCTTCAGGATCAAGGTCGAACTCATGATCAGGAAGCGCCCGCAACGCGTTGATTTCAGAAGCGAATGCCAACCCGCCGCGCTGCTCCGTCAGGAACAGCGGCTTAATGCCGATCGGGTCGCGGGCAAGCGTCAGCTGCTTGTCGAGCTTGTCCCATATGGCGACCGCATACATTCCCTCCAGCCGCAGCCAAAGGTCGTCGCCCCAGCGCAAATAGCCGGCGAGGATGGTCTCGGTGTCGCTATGATCAGTCTGGAAAGCGTAAGCGCTCTCCAGCTCGCGGCGCAGCTCGGGATGGTTGTAGATCTGGCCGTTGAAGATGATCGCGTGGCGCCCGTCCGGACTGAAGATCGGCTGGTGCCCGCCCTCGACATCCTGGATGCTGAGGCGATGCATGCCGAAGCCGAAATCGCCGTCGACGAGATAGCCATCTTCGTCGGGACCGCGATGGCGGATGCGGTCGCAGGCGGCCACCAGCGCACCCTTCGGCACCGCTTTACCGCCGCGCCCGTACCACCCAGCAATTCCGCACATTTGGTTTTTCCTGGCCTCGCCGCTTAATGGCCACGGTGGCCATGAACGACAAGACCGGCAAGGACCTTCGCGTCTGGGCGCTGCTCGGGCCGCATCGGGGGGATAATAATCAGATCCTCGCGCTTGCGGAGGCGCTCGGCCTGCCCTTCGAGGAAAAGCAACTCCGCTATAATCAACTGCGGCGCGTCCAGCCTGCGCTCCTCGGAGCGACCTTCAGGAGCGTAGCGGTCGATGCGCGGGCGCAACTCGAAGGAGAGCCGCCCGACCTGACGATCTCGACTGGCCTGCGGAGCGTGCCGGTCGTTCGCGAGCTTCGCCGCCGCTCGGGGGGGAAGATGCGCACGGTCCATCTCGGTTACCCGCGGATATCGCCAAGTCACTTCGACCTCGTGGTGCCGACGCCGGAGTATCCAGTTCCGGATGCGCCGAATGTGATGCGCATCCCCTTCGCGCTGAGTCCCCTGAGCAATGAATCTGTCGACCAAGCCGAACTCGCCCGCCTGCAGGACTTGCCCAAACCTCGTCGACTCTTCGTACTCGGTGGACCAACGCTCTACTGGGAATTGCCCGAGGAGCAGATCATTGCGGCGCTCCGCGAGTTGATCGGCATCACGGAAGGAAAAGGCGGATCCGTTCTCGCCATCGGAAGTCCGAGAACGCCGCCTCCCCTGCTCGCTACGGTCGAACAAGAGCTGAAACGGGCCAAGGTCGAGACCTTCCTGGCCCCGCGCGAAGGTTCACCCTCTTATCGAGCGATGGTCGAGGCGGCCGACGAGCTTTATGTTACGGCGGATAGCGTCGCGATGATCGCCGATGCAGTGAACACGCGAAAACCCGTGGGAATCATTCCCATCGCTAAGAGCGTCCTCGGCCGGGCCGTTATAGCTGTCGCCGATCGCCTCCGTCCGGGAGGACGCCTTCGCCCGCGCGACCTGCGCTTCTTCTGGGCATCCCTTCGCGAGCATGGTTTCTGGGGAACCATCGAAGCGCCTCTCGCGAGCGATCC
>DASQYQ010000368.1:0-7287 GCA_035639115.1 Sphingomicrobium sp.
GACCGCTACCTGACGACGATCGGACCGATCCGGCAGACTCTGCTGGACGACCAGGTCAAGCTGAACGACCCCGGCGCAAGCGAATATCTGATCCAGACTCTCGCGCAGGACGGATGGAACGGCCTGCTCCGCTTCTACGAGGGCGAGGTCTGGCGGCTTCGCAACCGTCCCGGCGACGAGGCGCGCGCGGAGCAGAGCTACGCCGCCGCCGTCGTTTATCCCGACGCCCCGGCCGATGCATGGCGCTGGCACGGCATATCGCTGATGAAACAGGGGCGGACCGCCGAAGCAAAGTCGGCGCTCGCGAAATATCTGTCGATGAAGCCCGACGCGGCCGACGCTGCCTGGGTCCGGCAGACGATCGGCTGAGGAGGGGACGAGTGAAGCGTTCAATCATTGCGGCGTTGATGGTGAGCGCGTTCACCCTCGCGGGCTGCTCCGGGATCGGCGGCGAGGATTATGGCTTCAGCGATTATTCCGCAGTCACCGTGCACCGAGTGAGGGTCGGCAACGGCAATATGACCGTGGTTCCACCGCGGCCGTGGAACCGTCAGCGGGCGACGATGTTCGAGGACGTCGCCGCAGTCGAGGACTGGACTCTCAACGGTCCGCTGCTGGACGGAATTACCTTCATCACGGGCCTTAGGAACGGCAAGGCGATGGCCTACCAGCGCCGCTCGACCGAGCAGCAGGTCCCAATCTTCCGCGGCGACATGACTGCGCCTGAGATCGCGGAGATGCTCGAGAGCCTCTACCGGGTTCGCGGCGGCACCGTCGATTTTAGAACCCTTTCGATCCAGCCGCGATCGTTCCTCGGCGCCAACGGATTCCAGTTCGACTACGAGCACCTCGACGGCGACGAGCTATGGCGGAAGGGGCGTGTCGTCGGTGCCGTGATCAACGGCGAACTTTACCTCATCATGTTCGATGCGGCCCGCTCGCATTATTACGACGCCGGGCTTCCCGATTTCGAGGCGGTGGTCGCCTCGGCGCAGCTAAGGTCTTAGCCAATCGGCGAGATAGGCCCCGGGGAGGGGTCAGTCCCCGGAGAAGGAGGAGAGGGCACGTCGATGTCCGGCGAATGCGTCGGGATGCCCGGCGGCGGTTCGACCGGTTGACCGGGCTGCGAGGGTTCGGGCGTTTCCGGCGCCGGGTTGGTCGGCGGCTCGTCGGGAAGTTGCTGCATCTCTGATTCTCCACGCTCTCGAACGCGCCTGAGAACAGTGGGTTGCTTTGGTTCGCCGGGTTGCCGAACCGGCTGCGCCTGTTATAGGCCCCCGCACCTACGGCGTCCGCGCGCGTGGCGGAATTGGTAGACGCGGCAGGTTTAGGTCCTGTTGTCGAAAGATGTGGGGGTTCGAGTCCCTCCGCGCGCACCATTCGGCTGCCCTGGACGTCACAGATTTCATCGGGATCGTAGAAACGTGAGCATCAAGACCGTCGAGACGCAGAACGAAGGCCTGAAGCGCGCCTTCATGCTGACCATTCCGGCCGAGGACATCGAGGCGCGGGTCGACCAGGAAGTGAAGCGCATCGCGCCGCAGGTGCGCATGCCTGGATTCCGGCCCGGCAAGGTACCGCCGAACCTCATCCGAAAGATGCATGGCGACGCGCTCCAGCGTGACGCGCTCAATGCTTCGGTGCAGGAAGGTGTTCAGCAGCTCCTCGAAGAAAAGAACGTCCGGCCGGCACTCCAGCCGCAGGTTGAGCTCGACGATCAATATCAACCCGGCAAGGATGCCGAAGTCTACGTCAGCCTCGAAGCGCTTCCGGACGTCCCGGCACCGCAGATCGGCGAGCTCAAGCTCGAGCGGCTGACGGTCGCTCCGGACGAGAGCGCGGTCGACCAGCAGATCCAGCAGCTCGCTAGCCAGTCGAAGCGCTGGGAAGACGCTCCGAAGAAGCATTGCGCGGCCGTTGGCGACCTCGTCGTCATGGACTTCGAAGGCGAAGTCGACGGAACGCCGTTCGAAGGCGGCAAGGGCGAGGACATGCAGGTCGAGCTCGGCTCGGGCCGCCTGATCCCCGGCTTCGAGGACCAGCTGACGGGCGCCAAGGTCGGCGACACGCGCGAGGTCAAGGTGACCTTCCCGGACGATTATCCAGTCGAGAATCTCAAGGGCAAGGATGCAGTCTTCGCGGTCAGCGTGAAGGGCGTGAAGACCGCCGGCGAGACCAAGCTCGACGACGAGTTCGCAAAGACGCTCGGGCTCAAGGACCTCGACCAGCTCAAGGGCCTTATCCGCGACCAGCTCGCGCAGGAGCTGAACGGGCTGACGCGCACGCACATGAAACGCCAGCTGCTCGACCAGCTCGCCGAGCGCCACGACTTCGCGGTACCGGAATCGATGGTCGAGGCCGAATATCAGAACATCCTTACCCAGCTTCGGCACGAAGCGAGCCATGAGGCCGATCCGCAGGCCGCGCTTGCCGAGATCGAGAGCGAGGCTGCCGACTATCGCCGAATCGCCGAGCGTCGAGTGCGGCTCGGTTTGCTGCTCTCCGAGATCGGCGCTGCCAACGGAGTCGAGGTCAACGAGCAGGAAATGCGCAACCTGATTGCGCAGGCGGCGTCGCAATATCAGGGCAAGGACCGCGAACGCTTCCTCCAGCTGGTCCAGCAGGAGCCGATGTTCGCCGCCCAGCTGCGCGCACCGCTCTACGAGGACAAGGTCGTCGACTTCCTCTTCGGCAAGGCCGAGATTGCTGAACGCAACGCCACCCGCGAGCAACTCGAGGCCGATCTCGAGAGCGAGGAAGGCCATGTCCACGGCCCCGGCTGCGGCCACGACCATGCCGAGAATCGGAAGTCGAAGAAGCCGGATGCCAAGAAGGCCGCTGCCAAGGCCGAGGAAGCTCCGGCGCAGCACGCTCCCGGCGAGGGCGCCGCGACCAAGTCCGGCAAGGCTCCGAAGAAGGACAAGCTGACCGAGGAAGCGAAAGAACAGCCCAAGCCCGCCAAGCCGGTCAAAAACGAGCCGGCGAACAAGGCCGCAGCCAAGGCGGTTGAGAAGGGCGCGGCGAAGACTTCCGCAAAGCCGAAGGCCGAAGCGAAGACCGAAGCGAAGCCCAAGAAAGCGACGAAAAAGGCTTGAGCGAGCGCGAGATCGTCTGTGAGGACCTGAGCGCCGCACTGGACGATCTGCGCAGCGACGGCTTTCGGCTCGACGTCATCTATCCGGCGGACGATCCGCACACGGCCTTGCTCAGCAAGGGTGAGGAATCGGTCAGGCTGACCAGCCAGCCGAGCGCCCTGCCGCCGCCCGAGGCGCTGCCGCCCTTCGCACCTGAATTCGTGATCACCCGCGCCGGCGCTGCGGCTGCCAAGGGCCGTGCGGGGATGCTCTATCGCGACCTCATCCCGAGCCGGCTCGGCGGGCGCTACATCGCATCGCACATCTCTATTCCCCAAGGGGGACCCGTGGGAGACTGGGTGCATTTCCACCGCATCGCCTTCCAGATGATCTACGTCCGACGCGGATGGGTGAGGGTGGTCTACCAGGACCAGGGCGAGCCCTTCATCATGCGCGAGGGCGATTTCGTGCTTCAGCCGCCGGAAATCCGGCACCGAGTCCTTGAGAGCTCGCCCGGCTTCGAGGTGGTCGAGATCGGCGCACCCGCGGTTCATGCGACCTTTGCCGAGGACGTGCTCGAGCTTCCCAATGGGCAGAACGAAGGACGGATCTACGGCGGCCAATACTTTCTGCATCACATCGCGGCGCAAGCACCTTGGACGCCGTTTGGAGGCGGAGAAGCGCAGGAGAGCGCGATGATTCGCGCGACCACGGGGCTTGCCGAGGTTCGAACGATCCGCCCAATCGACGGGCTGCGTATCGATTTTCCCGCTCACGACGGCGAGCTGGTGTTCGGCTTCGTTCTCGATGGTTCTGCGACGGTCGAGTTCCGCGGCAGCCACGAGGTCACTGCCGAAGACGCTTTCGCCATTCCGCCCGGAAGGTCATGGCGCGTTAACGGGGCTTCTCCCGACTTCCGGCTACTCCACGTAACGTCCGCTCGGCTGGACTAGCAGCGTTCGCCACGATAGCCGTCAGGCGTCGAACGAGGGGGAAAGCTTGGCCCGAGCAGCTTCCAGAATTGCCGTCCTGCTGCCTTGCTACAACGAGGAAGCGGCGATCGGCGCGACGGTGGCGGGCTTCAAGGCAGCGCTGCCGGAGGCGACGATCTACGTCTACGACAACAACAGCAGCGACAGAACCCAGGAAGTCGCCAAGGCAGCCGGTGCTGTCGTCCGTTCCGAGAAGCAGCAGGGCAAGGGCAATGTGGTCCGGCGCATGTTCGCCGACGTCGATGCCGACGTGTACGTGATGGCCGACGGTGACCTCACTTATGATCCGGCTGCCGCTCCGGCTATGGTCGCAATGCTCCTTTCCGAACAGCTCGACATGGTCGTCGGGACACGCAGGCACGAAGCAAAGGACGCTTATCGCGGCGGGCACGTGCTCGGGAACAAGCTGTTCACGGCTATCCTTTCCGGCCTCTTCGGACGGAGCTTCAGCGACATTTTCTCCGGCTACCGGGTCTTCTCGCGCCGTTTCGTGAAGAGCTTCCCGGTCCTCTCCGAAGGCTTCGAGATCGAGACCGAGATGAGCGTCCACGCGCTTGAGCTCAGGATGCCGGTCGGCGAGGTGGTGACCAGCTATGGCGCCCGTCCGGAGGGGTCGCAGTCCAAGCTTTCGACCTACGCCGACGGTTGGCGGATCCTGAAGACGATCGTCAGCCTCTATCGAACGGAACGGCCGGTTCTCTTCTACGGAAGCATCGGCGCGCTCCTTGTGATCGCCGCGGTCATCCTCGCGATCCCTCTCGTCCAGACCTATCTAAGGACCGGTCTCGTGCCACGCTTCCCGACCGCGATCCTCATCACCGGGATGGTGATTGTGGCGGTGCTCTGCTTCTTTGCCGGTTTGATCCTGAACACCGTCACTCGCGGCCGCCGCGAGGTGAGGCGCCTTTCTTATCTTTCGTTAGGGGCTCCACGGGAACTGTAACGGGATTACATCAGCATTACGGAATTGTGTACGCTAGCCGACACTCGATCTTCTGGGCCGCGCATCCCTCAACTACTGTTGTTCTGAATTGAGCTAGTCCGAGCGGGCTCAAACGAAGGGGGATTGCATGAAACGGATCGAAATGTCGCTGCGCGCGGGCGTGGCTTTGGTTGCGCTGACCGTCGCTTCGGCTGCGGCAGCGCAGAGCACCCAGCCGCCCGCCGGCGTGGTCACGGGCCAGGCGCCTCCGGCCTCGGGAGGAGAATCGGCCAAGGCGCCTGGCGAGATCGTCATCACCGGTTCGCGCATCCGCCACAATCCGCTCGACCAGGCAGCACCTGTCACCTTTGTCGATCAGCAGGACATCCAGAAGACCGGCCTCAACTCAATCACGGACGTGATCCAGCGGCTGCCGAGCGCGGCCGGCGGCCTCAACACCAAGTTCAACAACTCGGGTAACTTCGGCAACCCGCCCGACGGCGGCGGCGTGGGCGCCGGTGCTGCAGAGATCGACCTCCGCTATCTCGGTTCGAAGCGCACCCTCGTTCTCGTGGACGGCCTGCGATACGTGAACGCGGCCTCGGCCAGCGGCGTCCCCGGATCTGTCGACCTCAACTCCATCCCGGAGAGCATGATCGACCGCGTTGAGATCCTTCTCGACGGCGCATCGGCGATCTACGGCTCCGACGCGATCGCCGGCGTGGTGAACATCATCACCAAGCATCATCAACAAGGCTTCGTCGCATCGGCCCAGCTCGGCGATTATCTCGACGAGGGCGACGGCTTTACCCAGAACTACCAGATCAGTTGGGGCAACGGCGACAGCGGACCGACGCAAATCGTCATCGGCGGCAATTTCGTGAAGCAGAACGGGATCTTCGCGGGCGACCGCGAGATCTCGGCTTTTCCCGAACCGTTCGCGACCGCCTGCACCTCGAGCTGCAGCTCGGGAACCCCGAACGGCCGTTTCATCGTCCTCGGCCAGAACCTGACGCTAATCCAGCCAGTAATCGGCCGCGCTCCGACGCTTGCCGATTATCGCAACTTCATCAGTCCGCAGGACCGGTTCAACTTCGCGCCCTACAACTACATCAACACGCCGCTCGAACGGTTCGGGGTCTTCGGCGAGCTCAAGCAGGAGATTTCGCCGTCCATCAACTTCAGCGCCAAGGCGCTGTGGAATCGGCGCAAGTCGAAGAATCAAGCCGCGCCGCTGCCTCTCTTCGTCGGACCTGACTCCGGTAATGGCAATCTGCTCGACCGGATCACGATCGATGCTACCAATCCCTACAACCCCTTCGGCGAGCTCCAGTCGGGCCTAAACCTCGATGGAACGCCGAACGGCGAAGCCGCCAACTACTCGTTCATCGGCCGCCGAGTCGTCGAGGGAGGGCCGCGCCGCTACGACCAGGAAGTCGATACAGGATATGCAACGGCGACGTTCGACGGTCGCTTCGGCATGTTCGCCCATGATTGGTACTGGGACGTCAACGGCCTGTGGGGTCACAACAAGGCCGACCAGGTCATGCACGGCAACTTCAATGCCGCGAACCTCGCCCAGGCCCTCGGCCCGGTGGCCGACTGCACCGGCGCCTGTGTGCCGTTCAACATCTTCGGAGGCGAAGGCTCGATCACGCCGCAGATGCTCGACTTCGTCGGCTTCGTTCAACACGACAGCAGCGTTCAGAAGATCTGGGGTCTTACCGCGAACGCGTCCGGCGGGCTCATCGACCTGCCGGGTGGCCCGCTCAGCCTCGCGCTCGGTCTGGAGCACCGCCACCTGTCGGGCAGCTTCAGCCCCGATCCGATCGTTGCCGCCGGCCTTGGCTCCGACATTCCAGCGCTTCCGACGAGCGGCAGCTACAATGTCGACGAGGCCTATGCGGAGCTCAACGCGCCGATCCTCTCGCATGTCCCGGGCGCCGACTTGCTCGAGTTGGACGGCGCGGTCCGCTACTCGGATTATTCCAGCGTCGGCCACACGGTCACGTTCAAGGGCAATATCAACTGGAAGCCGATCGCCGACTTGAGGCTCCGCGGTGGCTATTCCGAGGGTTTCCGAGCGCCGAGCATCGGCGAGTTGTTCGGGACCCCGTCTCGCTTCGACCAGGAAGTGCACGACCCATGCTCAGCCGACCAAAATCCGACCGGCACCGTGCTTGCGAACTGCACCCTGCACGGGGTTCCACCCGGAATGCAGCAGATCAACGTCCAGCTTCCGGTCATCACTGGCGGCAATGAGAATTTGAAGGCCGAAACGTCGAAGGGATGGAATGCC
>DASQYQ010000369.1:0-8028 GCA_035639115.1 Sphingomicrobium sp.
GGACCAAGGCGGCGGCCGCAATTCGGACTTCTCCAAATATGGTTGGCGTGGAACCGCAAGCTACATCGACCAGAACGAGAGCGGCACGCTCGGCTGGATGATCGGCTATGCCCATCTCGACGCGCCGGGACACACCGATCACACCAAGAACTGGTTCTACGACAATTATGCTTGTGGCGGATGTGAGCAATATTCCCCTGTTCAGCCTCAACCGGCGCCCTACATCCTCTCTGGCCAGGAAGCGATTGCAACCAACTCACGGGATTTGCGCGACGGCGTAATCGGCACATTGGAATGGAAGCCGAGCGACGTGGTTCATTCCGTCCTCGACTTTTATTATTCACGGTTCAAGCAGCACACGGTTAATCGCGGCGCCGAATGGTTCTCCGACGCGTGGGTCGACGACACGACCTATGACATTCAGAAGACGGCTAACCTGAGCGGCAACCTTTTCGACGTGGCAGATCATGTCAACAACGTCGTTCCGATTCTGATGTACCAAGACAACCAGCGGACCGACCATTTGTTTTCGGTAGGCTTGAACAACGATTTCCGCCTCGCCGATCACACGCATCTTCTTGCCGACCTCTCTTACTCGTCGAACAAGCGCGACGAGACCTACATCGAAGCTTATGGAGGTTATGGCGTCGGACCGTTCCAGACGCGCGTCCCGGACAGCTACGATCGTACGGTGTCGACGACCGATTTCCCGTCATTCTCGAATTTCGGACTCGACTATGCTGACGCTAGCCAGGTTTCACTCGGAGACCGCGCCCCGTGGGGCGGCTGGGGCCACGACGGCTTGAAGAAGTCGCCACATATCAAGGAGACATTGGGATCCGGCGACCTGACCTTGAGGCAGGACATTGCGCCCGACCATTTCTTCAGCAGCGTCGATATTGGCGTCGACTATACCCACCGCCACAAAGACAAGACGGTGGATGAGCTCGACCTGTTCCTGAAGAACAATCGAATGGAGACGCTGGTCGATCCGAAATACCTCGTCGATCCAGTCAGCCTCGGCTTCGCAGGCATGGGCGACATTCTTGGAGTCGACATCGCAAGCGCACTGCCGACTTATTACGACACGGTGCAGCTCCAGGACGCCAACCATTTCGACAAGTCCTGGGACATCAAGGAAGACATACTGACGTTCAAGGCGAAGGCGAACATCGATTACTTCGACCTGCATGGTAACGTCGGCGTGCAGATCGTCAGGCAGAAGCAGGATTCACAGGGGCTGCGCATCAACACCGCGGTCACGCCGATCCAGCTTCTCCAGACCAATGCGGGTGCGAGCTACACGGACGTCCTCCCGAGCCTCAATCTCTATTACGACCTCGACCGGCATAACCGCCTGCGCCTTGCGTTGGCGAAGGTCATGGCTCGACCGCGCATGGACGACATGCGCGCGAACATGGTTCCAAGCTTCAACGGATCCGTCTGCATCGGAGTCGTGCCGGCTTGCGCCCCGGGCACGGTGGTGCATCCATGGTCGGCCGAGGGCGGCAATCCCAACCTTCAGCCATGGCGCGCAGGCGAGCTTGACGTCGGCTACGAATGGTACGGCGGCAAGGCCAGCTACTTCGCCTTGCACGGCTTCTACATGTGGCTCGACAATTACATCTACGATCAGGCTTTGACGGCCGACTTCTCGGGCTTCACGCCCCCGCCGGATCAGATTTCGCAGATCCCGCCGGGCGTGGTCATAAGCAATATCGGCCAGCTCACTGCACCTGCAAACGGCAAGGGCGGCTGGATCCGCGGAGTCGAGGCGAGCGGAGCGTTCGAGTTCGGCCGGGTAGCGCACTTCCTCGACGGCTTCGGTGCGACTGGAAGCCTGTCCTACACCGACTACAAGCTCGATCCCGTAGCGACCGGCGCCATCGGCGGAGTTCTCCCAGGCTTCTCGAAGTGGGTCTATGACATCACCGGCTATTACGAGAAGAATGGATTCCAGGCGCGCGCCGCCTACCGTCACAGGTCGGCATTCAAGGGCGAAGTCGTCTCGCTCTTCACGAACCTGGGCTTCCCGCTCATCCAGCCGGACGCACAGCTCGATGCGCAAATCGGCTATACGTTCCAGCCCGGTTCGAGGCTGAACGGGCTCGGTATCCTGCTCCAGGTCCAGAACGTTCTGAATTCGCCCTATCGAACATATTATGACGTGAACGGCACGCCGACGCTCGAAGAGGTCAACAAATATGGCCGCGAGTGGCTGCTCGGCGCGAGCTATCACTTCTAGCTAGGCAGGTTTGAAATGAGAGCGTTGGCCGGCCGTCCTCGGCCGAAAGTGATCCTGTGCCTTGCAGCAACGCTTCTTGCGCCGGCTGCCGCCGCCGGAGCGATTTGGCCCCGGGCCGAGGCACCCGCGCCCGACGCCGCGCTCGAAGCGAAGGCCCGCTCGATCGTCGCGCACATGACTCTCGAGCAGAAGGTCGGGCAGATGACCCAGGCCGACATCCGCTCGATCACGCCCGACGACGTACGGCGTTATTATATCGGCTCGATCCTCAACGGCGGCGGCGCCTGGCCGTCGATGAACATGCATTCGAGCGTCGAGGACTGGCTCAAGCTTTCGGACGCCTTCTACCGCGCATCCATGTCGACAGACATGAAGGTCAAGGTGCCGGTGATTTGGGGAACCGACGCGGTCCACGGGCACAATAATGTCTATGGAGCGACGCTCTTTCCGCACAATATCGGGCTCGGCGCCGCGCATGACCCGGTGCTGATTGAACGCATCGGCCGAGCGACCGCGGCTGAGGTTCGAGCGACCGGCATCACATGGGCATTCGCTCCGACATTGGCGGTCGTCCAGAACCCGCGCTGGGGCCGGACCTACGAAAGCTACAGCTCGAACCCCGATCTCGTTCGGTCCTACGGCGAAGCGATGGTGCGCGGCCTTCAAGGGAAGCTCGGCTCGCCGACCTCCGTCCTTGCGACCGCGAAGCATTATATAGGCGATGGCGGGACCTGGCACGGCCAGGACCAGGGCGAGACACGGACCACCGAAGCCAATCTCTACCGCACCCATGCTGCCGGCTATTATGGCGCCCTCAAGGCGAACGTGCAGACCGTGATGGTGAGCTATTCGAGCTTCACCGACACCGCGACCGGCAAAAGCTGGGGCAAGATGCACGGCAACGCCTACCTCGTCACTGACGTGCTCAAGCATCGGCTCGGCTTCAACGGCCTGGTCGTCAGCGACTGGAATGCAATCGAGCAGGTCCCCGGCTGCACCAAATGGCACTGCCCGCAAGCGATCAATGCGGGGATCGACCTCGCCATGGTCCCCGACGACTGGAAGCAGTTCATTGCGTCGACCGTTGAGGACGTGCGGGCGGGGCGGATCAGCATGAACCGGATCGACGACGCGGTTACCCGGATCATCCGGGTCAAGCTGCAATCGGGCCTGTTCGCAAACTCGCCAGCGACTGGCCCGCACCCCGATGCGTCCGTCATGCACTCGGAAGAGGTCCGGGGCCTGGCGCGCCAAGCCGTGCGCGAATCGCTCGTCCTCCTCAAGAACAACCGCGGCGTGCTTCCACTTAAGCGAGCCGGCAAGATTCTCGTCGTCGGAGCGGGCGCCGACAGCATGCCGATGCAGGTCGGCGGCTGGTCGCTGACATGGCAGGGCGACAAGACGAGCACGTCGGACTATCCTTATGCCGACACTCTCCTGTCTGCTCTTAAGAAGAGGCTCGGGGCGGCCGAGGTCGACTACAGCCCCGATGGCGCCGGCGTGGACGTGCACAAGTATAGCGCAGTCGTGATGGTTGCAGCGGAAGCGCCTTACGCCGAAGGCGCGGGCGACATCAGCTTCCCGAAGAGCATCCGTCATTCGAGCCGCTATCCCGGTGATCTTGAAGCGCTGGAGCGCGTGAGCGGCAAAGGCGTGCCCGTCGTGACCATCCTCTATTCCGGAAGGCCGGTCGGCGCGAACGACCTCATCAACCGGTCCGATGCATTCGTCGCCGCCTGGCTGCCGGGAACGGAGGGCCTCGGACTCGCCGACATGCTGATCGCCGGGCCCGGCGGCCGAGCGAAGTACGAGTTCAGGGGCCGCCTGCCATTCGACTGGCCCGCCGGCGACTGCCTTCCGAAGAATGGAGGGATCCAGTTCCATCGCGGCTACGGCCTGACGCTCCGTGGCAGGTCGACGCTCGGTCGGCTTCCCGAACCGCCGCCCGTCATGGTCTGTCCAGCCGAAAGTCGTTAATCGGCAAGATCATGCGCAAGATCCTCATCGTCGGCGGCGGCACTGCAGGCTGGATGACCGCAGCCCTCTTCGGGAAGCTCTTCCAGGGCCTCTACGACATCGAGCTTGTCGAAAGCGAAGCGATCGGCACCGTCGGGGTCGGCGAAGCGACCATTCCGGCGATCAAGAAATATAACGAGCTGATTCAGCTCGACGAACCCGAATTCATGAAGCGCACCCAGGCGACCTTCAAGCTCGGCGTGCAGTTCGTCGACTGGTTGAGGCCGGGACATAGCTACATCCACGGCTTCGGAGTCATAGGCCAGGACTGGGAATGGCTTCGCTGCCATCATTATTGGCTTCGGGCCAACCAGCGCGGCCGTGCAGCCGACTTCGCCAATTATTCGATCAACACCGCTGCGGCGCTCGCGAACAAGTTCATGCACGCACGCCCGGAAATGGCGGAATCGCCGATCGGGCACATCGCCTTCGCCTTCCAGTTCGATGCGTCGCTCTACGCGAAATATCTTCGCTCGCTTGCCGAACAGCATGGCGTGAAGCGCACCGAAGGGCGGATCGTCGATGTCCAATTGGCCGACAATGGCGACATCAGCTCGGTCACGCTCGAAGGCGACCGGAGAATAGAGGCCGATTTCTTCATCGACTGCTCGGGCTTCCGGGGACTCTTGATCGAGCAGACTCTCAAGACGGGTTACGAAGACTGGAGTCACTGGCTCCCGTGCGACCGAGCCATGGCCGTGCCGTCCGCGCGAACCGATCCGCTCTTTCCTTATACTCGATCGACCGCTCGCGAGCCCGGCTGGCAGTGGCGAATTCCGCTGCAGCATCGCACCGGCAATGGGCTCGTCTATTCGAGCAAGCATATCGACGACGATGGCGCCGAGAAGCTGCTGCTCGCCAACCTCGAAGGGGAGCAGCTCGCGAACCCGAACCGGCTGCGATTCACGAGCGGCAAGCGCCGCAAGATGTGGAACCGCAACTGCGTCGCCCTCGGGCTTTCGGCGGGCTTCCTCGAGCCCTTGGAATCGACCAGCATCCACCTGGTCCAGTCGGCGGCGATCCGGCTCGTGCGGCTGTTTCCCGACGGGGCGACCGACCAGGCGACAATCGACGAATTCAACCGCCAATCCGATTTCGAATGGGAGCGGGTACGCGACTTCATCGTGCTTCATTATTGGGCGAACCAGCGCGATGGGGATTTCTGGGAATATTGCCGGACGATGGAGCTGCCGGCGACTCTTCAGCGCAAGATCGACCTGTGGTGCTCCAACGGCCGCATCTTCCGCGAGGACGAGGAACTGTTCAGCGAGGAAAGCTGGATCCAGGTCTTCCTCGGCCAGGGCATAGTACCGCGCAGCTACGATCCGCTCGTAGCGATCAAGAGCGACCCGCAGATCGAGCAATTCCTCGGCAACATCGCGGCAACCATCAAGCGCTGCGTGGACGTGATGCCGACGCACGACGAATATATCGGCAAATATTGCCCCGCCGAGCCGATCGCTTGATCCGCTTCGCCCTGCTTCTGATCGCGGCGCTGTCTGCCGCTGCGTGCGGGGCAGGGCGATCGGGGCCCGCTGCCCAGATGTGGCTGACCACGGCCGACCAGTCGCAGAAGCTGGCCGCGCAGCCCGAACAACGCGCGCTCGGCCCGGCGAAGGGCGACGAAACGATCACGATCGACACGTCGAAGCATTTCCAGACAATGCACGGGTTCGGCGCAGCGATGACCGATGCGTCGGCTGAGGTTCTGAGTGCGCTTCCGGACGCCAAGCGCAAGGCCATCATGTCCGAGCTATTCGGTCGTTCGAACGGCGGCCTGGGGCTGTCGTTCACGCGGCTCACCATCGGCGCGTCCGACTTCTCGACCAGCGATTACAGCTACGACGATTCGCCGGGGAACGTCCCCGATCCCGAGCTTCGCTATTTCTCGATCGATCCAGCGAAGAAATTTGTCCTTCCGCGCATTCGCGAGGCGCTTGCGATCAACCCCGATCTCCTCGTGATGATAAGCCCCTGGAGCGCTCCGGCGTGGATGAAGACCACCCGAAGCCTCATCAAGGGCGAGCTCGTGCCGCAATATTATCCGGCATTCGCCAACTACCTTGCGCGGACGGTGCAGGCGTTCGGGCGCGAGGGCGTTCCGGTGTCAATGATCACGATCCAGAACGA
Organism: Sphingomicrobium sp.; assembly: GCA_035639115.1. Taxonomy (GTDB): domain Bacteria; phylum Pseudomonadota; class Alphaproteobacteria; order Sphingomonadales; family Sphingomonadaceae; genus Sphingomicrobium. The sequence goes on from DASQYQ010000369.1 coordinate 6,392, forward strand.
ACCCAATTTCGAGCCGGACAATTACCCTGGCGAGCGAGTCGATCCGCAACAACGCGCCGAGATCATCGGCAAGCACGTCGGGCCGACTTTCAAGGCGCTCGGAATCCGCACCCGGATCCTCGACTGGGATCACAATTGGGATCATCCGGAAATGCCGCTCGCCGTTCTCCGCGACCCCAATGCGCGGCAATATGTCTCGGGCATCGCATGGCATTGCTACAATGGCGACGTTGCGGCCCAATCGCCGGTTCACGACGCATTTCCGGACAAAGACGCCTGGATCACCGAATGCTCGGGCGGGAATTGGTCGCCTAATTATGCCGAGGTGCTCGGCTGGATGACCGACAAGCTCATCATTGGAGGCGCCAACAATTGGGCGCGCGGGACCTTGCTCTGGAACCTCGCGCTCGATCCTGCGCATGGACCGCACACCGGCGGTTGCAGCGATTGCCGAGGAGTCGTGACGATCGATCCGAAGACGGGCGCAGTCACTCGGAACGTCGAATATTATGTCCTTGGCCACGCAAGCCGTTTCGTCCTCCCCGGCGCCTACCGGGTCGCGACGACGAAGCGCGGCAATGAGGTCGAAGCGGCCGCGTTCCTCAACCCCGACGGCAGCCGAGTAGCGATCCTCCACCGCGATTCCGGAAATGGTCCGGTGACGATCGCCCTCGATGGTGAACTTTATTCGGTCGGGCTTCCAAACGGATCGGTCGCCACCTTGCGCTGGAGTGCGCGAAGCGGCGGCAAGTGACTGCCGGCGGTCTAAAGAGGCAGCGCAGCTTAGCCTTCGCGGCAGTCACGACCCTGTTCTTCGCCTGGGGCTTCATCACCTCCAACAACGACCCGCTGATCGTTGCACTTCGTGCGGCCTTTCACCTCGACTATACGCAAGCGCTCCTCACCCAGATCGTCTTTTTCATCGCTTATGGGCTGATGTCGCTTCCGGCCGCGTGGCTAACGAGCCGGACCGGCACCGTCGACATGATCCTCACCTCAATCGCTGTCATGGCGTTCGGCTGCCTGCTGGTCGTCGCAAGCACAAGCGCGGGCGCTTATTGGCCGATACTCGCTGCCCTCTTCATTCTCGCCACCGGCTTTACCGCCCTGCAAGTCGCGACCAATCCGCTGGCAGCCGAGCTTGGTCCAGCGCACCGAAGCCATTTCCGGCTGAACTTCGCCCAGGCGTTCAACTCGATCGGAGTGGTCATCGGAGTTCACTTCGGTTCGCTCGTCATGCTTCGCGATCCGGCGCTTCGGAGCGTCCGAGCGACTGCCATGAATGCAGCGCACCGAAGCGAACTGCTCCACGCCGTCGACCGGGCGTTCCTGATCATGGCCGCGCTGCTCGCCGCACTGTTCGCCTTCTTCGCGATCCTGCGGCCCTTCCTCAGCCGGGTCGCTCCGAATGATCGACCGGCGAGTCCGGCGGCGATGTTCGAGGCGCTGCGCTCGCCATGGGCAATATTCGGCGCGGTTGCGATCGGCCTCTACGTCGGCGCCGAGGTGTCGATCGGAAGCATCATGATCAACTTCCTCAACCAGCATTCGGTGCTCGCTCTGCCGTTCGACGATGCGGGCGCCTATCTCGCGAACTTCTATTGGGGCGGCGCACTCTGCGGACGCCTTGTTGGCAC
>DASQYQ010000370.1:0-2191 GCA_035639115.1 Sphingomicrobium sp.
CTCGGAGCGATCGCTCTTGCGATCAAGTTCGTCGACGAGAGCCGCGAAGCCGGCTCGGGACGGACCGACTACGCCGGAGCACTATTTGCGACCGCGGGTCTCGGCGGGCTCACCTACGGGCTGACATTATGGTCTGCTCACCGTCGCGCCAATCCCATTTCACTGGCTGCAATCGCCTTCGGCTTCTTGCTTCTCGGCGGATTCCTCCTTGCCGAACGCCGCCGCGGCGAGCGCGCGATGATGCCGTTGGAACTGTTCGGCAATCTCTGCTTCTCCGGTCTCAACCTCCTCACCTTCCTGCTCTACGGAGCGTTCGGCGCAGCGATGCTGCTCATTCCGTACGTGCTGATCAGCAGCGGCGGTTATTCGCCGGTCGAGGCAGGTCTGGCGCTCCTTCCGCTGCCAGTGCTCATGACGTCGCTGTCGCCCAAGATGGGAAGCGTTGCGACTCAGATCGGCCCGAGATTTCCGCTGACGTTCGGCCCCTTCATCGTCGCCGCCGGTCTTCTCCTTTCCTGGCTGATCAAGCAGCACAGCAGCTATTGGACCGGCGCCTTTCCAGCGATCCTGGTGATGGCGCTCGGAATGACGATCGCTGTGGCACCGCTCACCGCCTCGGTCCTCGGTTCGGTCGAGGAGAAGCATGTCGCAATGGCGTCAGGCTTCAACAGCGCAGTCGCGCGTACTGGCGGACTCATCGCGACCGCATTGCTGGGCGCGGTGCTTGCCGAGACTGGGACCGACCTCTTCGGCGGATTTCACGTCGCGATGACGATCTCGGCTTTCGTTTCCGCGCTCGCGAGCGTGGTCGCGCTCACGATGCTCGGCTCGGTGAAAATGAAGAGCGTCGACTAGAGATTGGCGGCGATGAACTTCTCGACCACGGGCGCGATCTTCTCGCGCCACTTGCGGCCGTTGAAGATGCCATAGTGACCGACGTCCTCGGCGAGGAAATATTGCTTCTTCGCCTTCGGCAGCTTGGTCGAGATGTCGAGAGCGGCCTTGGTCTGGCCGATGCCCGAGATGTCGTCCCGCTCGCCCTCGATCGCGAGCAATGCAGTGTCGCGGATGGCAGCCGGATCGACGAGCCTTCCGCGATGTTCCATCTGTCCTTGCGGAAGGAGGTGGCGCTGGAAGACGACGTCGACCGTCTGCAGGTAGAAGTCCGCCGTCATGTCGCAGACCGAGCGATATTCGTCGTAGAATTTCTGCGTGGACGCGGCGCTCTCCTCGTCGCCGACGACGAGATGCTTGAACATCTCCCAGTGGCTGACGAGGTGCGAGCCCAGGTTCATCGTCATGAAGCCGGCGAGCTGAAGGAAGCCCGGATAGACCTTCCGCCCGGCTCCTGGGTAGATCATCGGCACCGTCGCGATGACGTTCTGCTCGAACCAGCCGAACGGCCGCTGAGTCGCCAGTGTATTCACCGCCGTCGGCGCTTTGCGCGTGTCGATCGGACCGCCCATCATGGTCAGGCTCTTCGGCCGCCACGGGTTCTTGTCGGCGTTCATCAGCGCGGTCGCGGCGAAGGCGGGCACTGCAGGCTGACAGACAGCCAGCAGATGCGGCCGCTCCCCGGACGTCTTGCCGATGTGCTCGAGGAACTCGACCAGGTAATCGATATAATCGTCGAGGTCGAAGCTTCCCTCCGACAGCGGCACCAGCTTCGCGTCGCGCCAGTCGGTGATGTAGACGTCAAACTTGGGCAGAAGCCGCTGGACCGTGCCGCGCAGAAGCGTCGCATAGTGGCCCGACATCGGCGCGACGATCAGGAGGCTAGGCCCCTCGTCGATTCCGTCGCGGGCGAAATGCTTGAGCTGGCCGAACGGTTTGCGGACTAGGATCTGCTCGTCGACACGGACTTCCTTGCGGCCGACCTTGACGCTCTGGATCCCGAATTCCGGCTTTCCGCGCGGCGCTGCGGCATGTGCGAACACTCCGAGGCTCGCCGCCACCATCGGGCTCATCGCGCTGTAGCCGAGGGGGTTGGCGGGGTTGCTCAGCCATCCGGCGCCCAGTCCTGCAAGCTTGCTCGCACCGGCGAGAAGCGAACGCTGCACTTCATAGGCGTCGTAGAGCATCGAACCTCATTTCTGCCTCTTGGGGTGAGTGATGTGGCAATCTCCGTAACCTCTTGCAAGGCGGATTGTTGCGCCGCAGCAAGGAGATGGGGATAATTCCACGCCTCCCT